>JAYUXG010000609.1:0-2866 GCA_043753125.1 Saprospirales bacterium
GAACAAAGATAAGATTTTGAAAGATGAACATCATCATAGTTGATGCAAATCCAGTCTTTCTACTTCCGCCAGTGTTCCATTACCTTTTTGAGTTTATCCCTCAATTCAGCGTCTTCCACGTTATTTAAAGTTTTTAAGCGAACCGACTATCTTTTCAATTGGGCAATTGGCAAATTTATGGAATAGCCATCCACATCCACCAAAACACCAGCGAAATTTACGCTTTTGTCCCCGCCATCTCCCGTTTAGCCGCCTTACCTTCGCGCTGTGTTCCAGTTCGATTTTCAGAGAATCCTCGATCAACTTACCTACCGCCCCGACGCGCCGCTCCTGTTCAGCAGCGGGCTGTTCCTGTTCCTGTTCTTAGGTTTTTTCACCATCTATCAATTGTTGCTGGGCCGCGACCGACTGCGCATCACTTGGGTGACGCTGTTTTCGCTGTATTTCTACTACAAATGTGCGGGCATTTACTGGTTGCTGCACGTGGTGATCGTGGTGGTGGATTTCCATTTGGCCCGTTGGATGGAGCGCGCCCAATCGCGCCCTGGCCGGGTGGCCTTGCTGGTGTTAAGTTTGGTGGTAAACTTGGGGATGCTGGTCTATTTTAAGTACACCAACTACTTTTACGAGCTCTGGGCCGGGCTGACCGGCGGCCCCTTTGATCCGCTGTCGATCATCCTGCCGGCTGGCATTTCGTTCTTCACTTTTCAGTCGTTGAGCTATACCATTGACGTGTACCGCGGCCAGTTGAAGGCAACGGACAGTATGCTGGACTATGCCTTTTTCGTTACTTTTTTCCCCCAAATGCTGGCCGGGCCGATTGTGCGGGCGGCGGATTTCTTGCCGCAGATTCATCGTCGGCCGTTCGTATCGCGGGAGGATTTTGGGCGGGTGATTTTCTTGTTTTGTAGCGGACTGTTCAAAAAAGCGGTGATCTCCGACTACATCAGCGTCAATTTTGTGGAACGGGTGTTCGACTCGCCGCAACAATATACGGGCTTGGAAAACCTCTTCGGCGTGTATGGCTACGCTTTGCAAATCTACTGCGATTTCAGCGGCTATTCAGATATGGCCATCGCTTTGGCCTTGGTGCTGGGTTTCCATTTTCCCATCAATTTTGATTCGCCCTACCAGTCGTTGAGCATCACTGAATTCTGGCGGCGGTGGCATATTTCGCTATCGACCTGGCTGCGCGACTACCTGTACATCCCGCTGGGCGGCAACCGCAAGGGCCGGGTGCGCACCTACGTCAACCTGATGCTGACCATGTTGCTCGGCGGTCTGTGGCACGGGGCGGCTACCCGCTTTATCATCTGGGGCGGCCTGCACGGCCTGGGGCTGGCCGTGGAACGCGGGTGGAAACAGCTGTTTCCCGGTACGCCAGGCTTGGTGCGGCGCATGCTGGGTGGGTTACTTACTTTCCACTTCGTTTGTTTTTGCTGGATATTTTTCCGGGCGGAGAACCTGGACATCGTGAACTTGATGCTCTACCAGATTTTCCATGACTTTCGACCAGAAATATTGCCTGAATTCCTGCAAGGCTACGCCATGGTCGTCTTCTGGACGGTGCTGGGCTTTGGGTTGCACTTACTGCCGCATTCGTGGGAGGCGGCCGCACAACGTGGCGTTACGGCTTTACCATTGTTAGGCAAGGCTGTGCTATTGATGTTGGTCGCGGCCTTGGTGATGCAGGTAAAATCAGCGGAGGTGCAGCCGTTTATCTATTTCCAGTTTTAGAGGACTGGAAAGGGTGAGGTAGGGGGTGCAACACCAGCAAGGGTCAAGAGAAATGTTTTTTGCTGCTTTGCGAGCTCCATCCACTTCAGCAACAACCAGTCGTCGTCCACGATCGGTTTGCTTTTATCGTGGAGTATTTCCCACACTTCTTTCAATGATTTCGCCACATTGGCCTTTGGGCTTTGCCGCAGATATTCTTTGGCCCGGTACAGTTGGATGACCACCGGGAAGAAGCGCAGTCGCTGTTCCCGCCTTTCCGGGGTAAGCGTCTGATCGCGCTTGATCCTGATTTGGGTGGCCCGGAACATATTGAAATAGTCGTCGTCCAGCAGGCAATTTATTTCATAACGAATTTTGATATCGAGTTTGGCGGCTATGGCATAAATCCACATATCCTTCAATTCTCCATAGATAAAGTAATGTGGGAGCACTTCAATGGCTTCCGCATAGCGTTTTTGGTCAAATAAAAGACGGGTAGTCAAGATGGGGCGCATGAGCTCGGCCTTGGCATCCAGGATGCGCGGCCCCAGCAGAGTAAGTACTTCATCCGCCCATTCTATCTTGTTGATTTTCAAGGCAGTAAAGAGTATGTTGGTTAGATGGCTGGCCGGTATGCCTTTTTTGTTCAGGCGCATACGCTCTACCTGCCGCATTTGCATATCGTGCAGCAGCAGCAAATATTCGTCTTTTCGGGTGCGTTGGAAACGGGAGGTCCAGTAGTTGCGTACCTGTATTTCAAACTCTTCGAATAGCATTTCTGGAATGGCTTGCCGATACTCATCAAGCCGTTTTACGAAATCCTTGGCCAGCTTATCCGCTTTATCCAAATCTTTTTGCGTGCGAAAGGCCAGCAATTGGAAATAAAGATGAATGATTAGCTTCATATCTTCCGTCTTGCCAATTAATCGGCAGACGTGTAACATAAAATTCTTGTTTTTCACTATCTTTTCATACACTTCTGGTTCTTCTTTGGACAAGTCCCGATGTTGTTCCAGATTGATCAGATTGCTCAATAGGTGCAACTTATTGAAGAGGTAGAAAGCATCGAGTTCTTCCATGGCTGCCGTCAAATTCTGGTCGCCATCGCCAGGATTGATCCGCCCGTCGAACAAGGATTTCTCCTGCTGTA
>JAYUXG010000610.1:0-38035 GCA_043753125.1 Saprospirales bacterium
GTTTAGCCGCCGAACTGTTACCAGTCGGCGGCTAAACCCGCCGGTATAGGTAGTTTGGCGGCTAAACCCGCCGGTACAGGTAGTTAGGCGGCTAAACCCGCCGGTACAGGTAGTTCGGCGGCTAAACCCGCCGGTACAGGTAGTTCGGCGGCTGAACCCGCCGATACGGGTAGTTCGGCGGCTGAACCCGCCGGTACGGGTAGTTCGGCGGCTAAACCCGCCGTTACTGCCCCACTTCTACTCGGTAGCCCGCTTTGCGCAGTCCAACGACCACGCCTTTTGGGCCACCGAGGTGGCCGGCACCAACGGCGAAAAGGGTCGGTTTTTCGCGCATCATACGGGCCATAATGGGTATCCAGTTGCGGTTGCGGTTATTCAGCAGGATGTCTTCGTAGCCAGCCATACCAGAGTCTTCACTGCCGATCATAGATTGCATTGCGGCAATATCCTGTTCGTGGTAGAGCCGCAGCATCGTAGCCAGTTCATCTTCGCCCTTATCTTCGCCCGTTGCACTTTCGGCAGCGCGCAGACCGTCCACCAGCATCTTGGCTTGGGCGGTATAAGGAATGCTGTCGAAAACCGACATTTGGTAAGCGGCGGTTTCCAGGCCTGCCGATTCGAGCTTACGGCGGCGGGCCAGGCGGTACACCTCCATTTCCACCGAGGTCATTTTGGCAGTGGTGGCCGAGCCAGTGTCGTCGCTGCCGAGCATGGTGCTCAGAAACAGCGGCTTCATGCGCTCCAGCATACCACCGGGCATTCCCTTGTCGGCCAGTTTTTGGTGTACAAAAGCGTAGTCCTCCGCCGAAAGCAGGTCTTTGAGGGTCTTGCCGCCCGCCATCATGGCCTTGGTCATTAGGCTGATTTGGGTGCGGAAGTTGGTCATCTCCTTCATGTCGATCTCGAAAGTGACGCGCTCCACTTTGTCCAGCGAACGGTCAGCGGCGGCGGGCAGATCAAAATCGCTGGCTGGGATCAGGTGGATAGTCCCCAACAGGTACGAAGGCTTTTTCAGACCATTCCCCGTGATCTTCCAAAACACCGATTTCTCGGTCGGCAAGAGCTGCTCGGGCGTGTAGGCTACTTTTTCAACAGACTTGCAACCAAACCACGCCAGCGCGGGGAGCAGCCAAAACCATACTTTTTTCATGTTCTTATTTTCGTGTAAAACGGTGGGAGCGGGGTGGCGGTTGTGCCGGAGGCAAAATTATGACCATAACCTATTAATCTGCGCGTACTGTAACAGGATCACCGTCTTACCATCCTTGATTTCCCCACTTTGGATCATCTCCAGGGCCTGTGCAAAGGGCAGCTCCAGCACCTCGATGTTTTCCTGTTCTTCGGCCACCCCGCCGCCTTCGTGGGTTTTCATGTCCGTGGTATATTCCCCGACAAAGAAATGCACCATTTCCGTGACCGAGCCGGGCGACATATACAATTCAAACACCTTTTTAACCGCCATAACCCGATAACCCGTCTCTTCCTCGGTCTCCCGGCGGATGCAGTCCTCGGCGTGGTCCTTGTCCAGCAGCCCGGCGCAGGTTTCGATCAGCATCCCCGTTGGGTTGCCGTTGACGTAAGTGGGCATCCTGAACTGGTGGGTCAGGATCACGGTTTGTGCCGGACGGTTGTACAGTAGAATGGTGGCCCCATTGCCACGGTCGTAGGCCTCGCGACTGTGGGTTTCCCAAGTGCCGTCCTTTTTTTGGTACTCGAAAGTAACTTTGCGCAGCGTGTACCAGTTGTCGGAAAGCACCTCGATGTGCTTGATTTTGACGTTCGTATTGTTCATCTTTTTTATTTTGGGTATGGTGCTATAGTTTTCCAGAATGCTCATAATCAATAGGAAATACCAGCATCAAACCTCTCAGCCTGCCGGGGAGGGCCTATGGGCAGGCTGGCATCAATCATATACCGCAAATACTTGATGCTCTTTCCTTTGGCCAAATGCTTTCCTTCGTAAAGCGTCTGAATAGACAGTTCCGGCAGTGGCAGAGGACCAGCATAGATGTCCAGATTGGTGTACAGCAGCTGGTCTTGTGGGTCGTCGGCGAGGGTATCCAAAGTGAACTGCACGAAATCCGGGTCGTCGTGCTTGAGATGTACCTGTCCACCGGGTTGGAGAAAACGCCGATACCGTTGATGAAAATTGTCCGAGGTGAGCCGTCGGTTCACATCGCCCTTGCGGGGAAAGGGATCGCAGAAGGTGATCCAAATGTCGGCCACTTCGTTTGGCGCAAAAAAGTGATCGATCACCTCGATGCGGGTACGTAGGAAAGCGGCGTTGGTCAGGCCCGCTTCCAGGGCGGCTTTGGCCCCGGTGTGCAGACGGTTGCCCTTCACGTCCACGCCAATGAAATTGCGTTCCGGGAACAGCCGGGCCAGGCCCACCGTGTATTCGCCGCCACCGCAGGCCAGTTCCAGCGTGATTGGATGGTCGTTTTTGAAATGCCGGTCATGCCAATGCCCTTTCATGTCCACCGGCTCCATACTGGCACCCACGAGCGCGGGCTGCTGCACGTTGTAGCATTCGTACACGTTGGGAAAGGCGAGGACTTCGGCGAACTTGCGGAGCTTGTTTTTGCGGCCCACGGAGGTAACTATAAAGGATAAGAAAGGGTTTTTAAAACAGCCTCTTAAGGGTGAGGCTTGTCTTCCCCACTTTCCGAGGGCATGCCGCTTGCAGCAGGCTTTTGGTAGTCGGGATCGGCTAAAATAGTGGGGGTGTTGGGTGACATATCACTGGGTGAAGGCTCGCCCAATGATTCGATTTCTGCTAGCTCATCGCCCAAGTCTACCTCCTTGGGTGGGGTATCTTGGCCAAGGCCCTCGCGGAAAAATTGGCGTTGGAACACTAGGATGCAAAAGACGCCCATGCTGATGGCCGCATCGGCGATGTTAAAGATGGGGCTGAAAAATAGAAAATCGCCACCGCCCAGCCAATCGGGCAACACCACGTACTTGATCGGGAAATAGAGCATATCCACCACTTTGCCGTGCAGGAAAGTACCATAACCTTGGCCAAAAGCGGTCAGTTCCGCCAGCCCGCCGTGGTAGGGCGATTCCGTGAAGATCATCCCGTAGAACGCACTGTCGAGGATGTTGCCCAGCGCACCGGCGGTGATGAGGCCAATGCTGTACAGGAAACCCAGTGGGGCCTTGGCCTGCATCAGCATACGGATGTACCAGATTAGGCCAACCACCATCAGAATACGAAACAGGCTGAGGAGCAGCTTGCCATACACCCAGTCGAAGGTGATACCGAAGGCCATGCCCTCGTTCTCGACGAAATGCAGCCGGGCCCAGTCCTGCCCGTACATCCGTACATCCTCATTGTACTCAAAATGGGTCTTGACGTAAAATTTAACGGCTTGATCAATCAGCAGCACCAGCAGCACCAGCAAGGTCACCTTATGTCCCTGTTTCAAGTTGTCGGGTCGTTTTTGTGAAAAAAGAGTGCAAAGAAACGATTTTTTGGGCAAAAATTGGGTGTGGGCGGCGGGGATTATTCCTGCTTCATTTATCGCTCAAATGCCGCAGCAGCCAATCCCGCTCCATCAGCGGGTTGGTCACCACGACCAGTTCGCGCAGTTTTTCCTTTTGCGCCTTGGAATAGGGGTTGAGGTGCATCAGTTTTTTCATCAGGCTAATCATGTTCTTATAGGCTGTTTTGCGGGCCGGATCGAGGGCCTCTTTGCGCTGCAAGTAAATACGCATACTTTCCAGCAGCGACTCGAAGGCATCCATTTCATCCTGCTCGTGGTAGATTTTCAGGAGCATGGTTTTGGCGACTATATTCTGTAACATATCATCATATTCAAACTGAATTAATAGTTGCTGTGCCTTGTTATAATCCCCTTTTTCGAAATATATTCGAGAGAGATTAAAATTAACGGTACTATTTCGATGTCTCTCCTCCAAATAAATCTGGAAACGCTCTACAAACTGTTCTGACCAATCGAATTCGCCAATTTTTATAGCAAATGCTACCGCATTAGTAAAAGTATATCTGGTTATAGTATTGTTTTCCAGCAAAACTTCCCTTTCTATTCCAGAGCGATATAATTTTAATGCCCTCCGACAGTAATCCAAAAAACCTTGATTTACTTTAGCGGTACAATAATTAAGGGCTGCCAAATAAAGAGTCCTTGTTTCAGAATGATGAAACTGATTCATTTGGGTCAAAATTAATTTCTCTAAATGATCAAAATATATTTCTTCATTTGGATGCATAAATGCCATGTATATGTAGTAGTAAACGGCAATTGCTGGCTCCTCCAATAGATTTTTGTCCTCTGTATAAGTTAAAACTTTATCCAGTAGCCCATGATCATAAGTAATACTTTGATATATGCGATGGTGAGCCAGCATATCTTTACTAACTTTTAATCGTTCTTCTATAAACCATTTTTCCAGCGCATTAGCGGTCTCTTGTAAATTTACAGAAGCATTCTGGCTAATACTCATTTTATATTCGTGTTCTTCTTGCGCCAAAAAAAACTTGTGCAATAAGTAGTAATCATTTCGTAGCAGTTGGTTATCTAAGTAATCGGAAGCAAGGCGATATGCTTGTTTATAAGATTTGTCTAGTTTCCGCTGCCGATAAATGCGGGCCAAAGTAATTTGATAGCGTACCCGATCACTCGTGTGTTCCACAAATACCAAATACTCTTCTAAAGCCTTGAGCAGAAAGTACATCACCTGCCGCATATAGGCATCATCGTAGTCTTGGTCGGGAAATACGGACGACCAGACCACCTCCTTTTCCACGCCTTTTTCCGTCTGGCCTGAACTTTTAACCAAATGATCGAACAACCGCACCACATCCTGGCGTTGGTTGTGGGCTGGTGACTGCAGCCACTTCTGCACCTCGCGGATTTCCTTGCGGCCGAGGGAACGGACAATCTCGACCAAAACACTTTTTTGCATGGATTTTTTGTTTATTTGTTCAACAAATAGAAGAGGCAAGCGTTTTTCCGTCAGCACAACAGTAAACAATATTAGACTGATAAACAGCGTTTTACCATCTATATAATATCATTTCGCCCAACCTTGACGCAACAAAATTGAGGAAAAAATTTCAACAAATGCACTTTTTTGTCTTTTGCTGCCCCCCAGTCGCGCCGCACTTTTGTACCATCGAACCACCGCGACACCCGCGCTTAATCCTGACGCTCATGTATAAGTACCTCTTTGCACTCCTTTTTTGCAGCTTTGCCGGACTGTTGTCCGCGCAGGGCTGGGAGCGTGTATACGGGGGTAGCGGTCAGGATGATCTCTCCGGTGTAGCCGCCACCCCCGATGGTGGATTTGTGATGATTGGCTATTATAATGCCAACAGCCAAGCCTATTTGCTGAAAGCGGACGCCAACGGCGACTTACAGTTCAACAAAAAAATCCCTCTCTTTGATGGCGTGGCTGGCCGGGCAGTGGTCCTGACCCAAGATGGGGGCTACGCACTGGCTGGATACACGAAAAAGGCCGCCATACTTCCGGCAACTGGTTTTCAACGTGATTTTTGCCTCCTCAAGACCGATGCAAATGGCAATCTACTCTGGTCCAAGACCTACGGAACTGCCAGCGGGAATGAAGAAGCCAACGATTTGGTCGAGCTGCCGGATGGCAGTTTGGTGGCGGTTGGGTATCGGAAGGCCGGGGAAGATGTTATGGTGATCAAAACCGATGCAACGGGCCAGCAGATAGGGACAACCAAGTTTTTTGGTGCGCCTACCTCTAAAGAAATGGGCAACTCGATTGCCTTAGCCTCCAATGGCGACGTGGTGGTGGTGGGTGAATCCAAAGCCACTACGGGCAGTAACTCCGAAGTGCTGGTGCTGCGGATGGATGCTTCCATCAATCTGCTTTGGCAGCAAACTTACGATGCGGTACCCATGGTGGACGATGTCGCTTTTGCCACGGTTATGGCTAATGATGGAGGCATTGTGATGGCTGGCAGGTCGTATGGTAACGGCCTGATCATGAAGGTGCCCGGCGATGGTGTGGCACAAGCAATCTGGGTGAATGCCGATGCTGATAGCAGTGGGTTTTACGGGTTGGATAAAGACCTCACCGGTGGTTATTACGTCGGTGGCTTTGGGGACCTTTCAGGGGCACAGACTGATCTTAAGGTCGCCCGTTTCAATGCCGACGGTGCACTACTTTGGTCGCGCACGGTTGGTCGGCCTGGTATAGACGTTGGCAAAGCCGTCGTCACTACCCCTCGCGACGGCGGAGTGGCGATTGTTGGGACCAGCGAACCTTTTTACGATCAACAGGGCAGTGGCCAACCCGATGGCTATTTGGTGAAGGCAGATGCCAACGGTGTGGTCTTTAACAGCTATTTGCGTGGTAAGATATTTCGTGATTTCAATGGCAATTGCGCCTTGGACGACGGAGAGCCTCCCCTGCGCGATTGGATCATTAAGGCCACCAGTCCCCACCTGACCCGCTATACCGTCTCCCGAGGCAATGGCAGCTACCAAATCGCAGTAGATACCGGCACCTACACGATTACGCTGGTTACTGCGAATAATTACTGGAAGACCTGCAATGGTGCGGTGACGGCCAGTTTGGCGAATTTTGCCGATACCGTGAACACGGACATTCCGGTGCGCGGTGAGTTCGATTGTCCCCGCAACGAGGTGGATATTGCCACGCCTTTGCTGAACCGTTGTGCGGAGAACACCTACACGGTGCGCTACTGCAATTCCGGCACCGTACCCTCGCTGAATACGGAGGTGGTGGTCCAGTTGGACACCTTTCTTACTCTGACCAGTAGCAGCGTTAACGCTACTTCCCTGGGCGGCAATAGTTACCGATTCAACGTGGGAACTTTGGTCAACGGTGACTGTGGCAATTTTACTTTCACCGCATTTCTAAGTTGCGACAATACGCTGACTGGCCAAGCCTACTGCACCAAGGCCCACATCTACCCGGATTCTTCTTGCATCCCCAACAACTGGAACGGGGCTTTCGTAGAGGCGCGGGCCACTTGCGATGGTGATACGGTGCGAATGTTTCTTAAAAATATAGGCATCAGTCCTACCAGCGACGAAATTGGTTACGTGATCGCCGAAGATTTGGTGATGCTCACCGCTCCAAACGACCCCAATAATACGATCCCGCCGATTGGGGTTGGGTTGGAAGTCCCCGTTTTTCAGCAGAAGGCCAATGGTAAAACCTACCGCATCATCGCCGACCAAGAAGCCACTTACCCTGGCCTCAGCCATCCTACGGCGGCCGTGGAAGGCTGCGTAACCGATACGACTATTGCCCCGACCTCGTCGGGCTTTTACACCATGTTCCCGGAAGACGATGCCGATGCTTTTGTATCGACCGACTGCCAGGAAAGTTACGAAACCGATTTTAATCCGGCATATCTCAAAAGAGGCCATCCCAAAGGCTATGACGTAGCCTACCATTACGTCAGTCCACAAACCGATTTAGATTTTTTAATCCGTTTTACCAACACCGGGAATGACACGGTGCAGCTGATCACGATTCGTGATACCCTCTCCGCTGCACTCGACCCGGCCACGGTTCATCCAGGTGCTGCCAGCCATCCCTACCAATTGGACATCTACGGCGACGGCATCATTCAGTTCACTCTCCCCAATGTCAATCTCTTGCCAGACAGCAGCGCGAATGAAGGCTTTGTGCGGTTCCGTGTGTCCCAAAAACCGAATTTGGACCCATGTGGAACGGTCATCTTCAACAGTGCTGCTGTCTATTTTGATTTCAATGCTCCGCAACATACGAACGAGACATTCCATACCGTGTGTTCGTTCGACAGCTTTATTGTGGTAAAAACGATGGAATACTTTGTACCCAATGCCGACCTAAAAGTGTATCCCAACCCGATGGTGGACGGAGCCACTTTCGAGCTCAAAGGCATTGATGCACATCAGTACCGCTTGGACCTGTACGACCCACAAGGCCGGACGATCAGTAGCCAAATTTTTAATCAGCCTACATTCCAATTGTTCAGACATCAACTCCCGGCCGGACTAATCCTCTACCGCTTGACCGCCGATGGTCAGCCGGTAGCCGCCGGGAAGTTGCTTGTCCAGTCCCGGCAATGAGGTCGGGTATTGGGGAATTAGTCTTGATCTACAATAGACTGGGCTGAATATTACTTCGCGAATACATTCATGCAACATATCTCTTGGGCCGCACTGCGTATGAGCAGCGCGGCCCTTTTTTGTATTGTGGTGGGTTAGCGCACCCCGGCCACTGGCATCTGCGGGTCATAGGTCCCTTTGATGACCGGGCTTTGCCGGTTGCCTGTGTAGGCCCGCACGTTTTCCCCGATGAAATCGTATAACTCCTGCACGCTCACTATTTTGTCCTTGTTTTTGTCCGCTTCGCCTTTGAGGCCACGGATGAGGAAGTGACTGAACACGCCCTGCCGCAGGCCCGACGATTCAAGCGATGTCTCCTCGGCCTTGCTCGACATGATAAGTGCTGTACCCGAGACGGACTTCGCCAACATTTGGTAGTACTGCGTCAGCACCGGGTCGGCTTCGCCAGAACGCATGGCCAGGATGCTTCCAGAGTGGCAAGCATCGGCCAGGCAGAGCTTGTACTTGGCCTTGCATTTGCCAAAGGCTGCGGCGATCTCTTCGTGGGCGATTTTGTTGTTGAAGCCGTCAAAGTCGATGGGCAGGAAAGAACCATTGAGGCCGTGGCCAGAAAAATAAAACAGCACCAAATCGTTCGGGCTGGCCATGCCGAACACCTCGTCGATGGTGGCAAGTACGTTCTCGCGGGTGGCCTCTTCATCGATGAGCACCCGAACTTGGTTGTCGAGCAATGCGCCACCTTCCGGGCTTTTCAAAAAAGCATAAAAGCGGTAAGCATCATCGTCGGTATAGCGCAACACTGGCATGTGGTCGTAAGCGGCCACACCGACAACGACTGCCCAGATTTTGGGGACTGCTGCCGTGACGGGCGGTGTGGTGACGGGGGGCTTGCTGTTCGAGGCTTGGTAGCCTGCGGGGGCTTCTTTGCCGAGGTATTCCCCGGCGCGCCAGAAGCCGACTACGAGGGTGCCGTCGCGGAGGGCCAGTGACCCTCCCCCTTCAAAGGCACCTTCCTCCCATTCGCCTTCGTAGCGGTCGCCGTTGGCGTAGGTACACACGCCGTAGCCGTGCGGCAGGTTGTGCTGAAAGGTACCTACGTATTTGGCTGCCCCTTCCTTGTAGACATAAGTGCCTTGCCCGCTTTCGCAGTCGCCGCTCACGCAGCCAACCTTGCCGCTTTGCACGAGGCTGGCCCCAATGAATTCCCCCTGTTTCCATTGGCCGATCTCCTGGCTGCCGTCTTTTAAGAAGCGGGTACCGTATCCGTTCGGGTAATTTTCCTTGAAGTTGCCGACGTATTTGTCGCCATTGCCGAAAAAGAAGGTGCCGCTGCCCTGGAATTTGCCTCCGCGAAACTGACCCTCGTACTTGCTGCCGTCGGGGTAGGCAAACACTCCTTGCCCGTTTTGGCAGTCACCGCTGAGGCAGCCGGCTTGCACGTCGGTGTCGTCGTTTTGGCGTTCCTCTTTCTTTTTAGCGATGTACTCCACCAGCACCTTGCCAGTCTCGTCCACGGGCTTGCCCTTTTTCCAAAGGCCGGTGCGCACCGTGCCGTCGGCGTAAGTCTTGGTACCCTTGCCCTCGGGGTAGCGGGCCGCCCATTCTCCCTGGTACTTGCTGCCGTCGGTGTAGTAGCACACTCCTACGCCGTTGATCTCGCCGTTGGCAAAATGGCCGGTGTATTTCGCGCCGGAAGAGTATTTATAGGTGCCGATGCCGTTTTTGCAATCGCCGGAAAGGCACTGTGCGGTGGCGGCGGATAGGGTGAGCAGGAAGAAAAAAACAAAGAGGGGAAAGCGTCTGGACATGAGAGCGAAGGGCGAACGATTGAAAATAGGCAAGGAGACAATTAGCAAGAAGCAAAAGGCAGCTGACAAAAGGCATCAGGCCAATGGCCAATGGGCGGTGCTATTAACTTGCGACACGCCTTTTTATTGCCTTTTATAAATACCACTTTTGGACCAACCAATGGCCCGCCAGCATCGTCCTATGGTAGAGTAATATGCTACTTTTTGCTTTGACCTATGAAACAACTTTCTCCTTTTTTATTCTGCCTGACCCTTTGCGCGGGTTGCCTCACGAAGGACTACCAGTACGCCGTGATCTGTGATTTTCCTGCCGAATATGGAGGTCCGAACTGGCTGGTCGTCACCGATGATGCGGGCAATATTTTGAAAACCTTCGATGTGCCGGAGCTGACGACGCATCTGGATGAAAGGTTCAATCTGGATGTCGAAGACAGGCTGGAAACCTATAACCTGCATCTGGTGAAAAAAGGTCCTTTTCTGAATTATTCTTCCGTATTCTCTTTTTATGGAGTAGGGAATGGAGCAGCAGTAACCTTTAATCCGCTTTTAGACTATACAGGGCCTGCGCCCGATGCGTACAAAATATTGTCGGTAAAAGAGCTGGCCGCCCCGGCAGTGGTGGAGGTCCCGGGCAATTTTTATGAGTACCCGCAGACTTGGCGGTATGATGCAGCTGCCCAAACGGCCTCTATGTCGGTGGCTTTTTTGAATACATCCGACTTTGTCGTCCGGATACGCCCGGCCGGTTCCGCTTCTTTTCACTCGCTGTACGTGATAACCGATACGATGAATGGATTCTTTATAAAGCGGCAGTGGTCCGATTTCTTGCCAGAAACTAACTTTAGGTTGATCGAGTTATCGGGGGGGGTCAGGCTGACCTTTTGGAAGTGACCGCTATACGGCCGGATTTCAAGCGATTTACCACTTTGATGCTGTATGATGGCGGAACTCATCAGCCTGCTTTGTCGCCTACCCAAGTTGCCCTTCCCCCCGGCTTGTACCCGGAGAGCTATTTTAGAATACGGGTGCACCAGGGCGGTCACACTGCCGAAAGGACTTTCCGGCCGGGCGAGACCTTGCGTATAGAAGAGAATGACCTGACGATCAAATCCGCTGCGCTCGCGGCGCAGCATACTATGGAAATTCAGGTTGGTGGTACACCCGATCTGGTGGAAACCAATATCCGTATGCCTGATCTGGCTGGAAATATTCGGTACTGGAATATCCAGGGTCCGCCGGAGGCCTGTCAACACTTGGTGCTGCCCGATCTGACGGGCCTTATTCCCGGCTGGATACTTCCGGAGGCCGCCAACCTCCATTTTGAGGTGACCGCTTCCCGGTATGGCCGATTAGACTATGCACAACTGGTTGCCGGGTTTCCTTATAAAGGTAGCGACGGCTTGTTGTTTCCCATCGCCCGGTACGGCCTGCAAACGGTGACGAAGAGCTATTAAAGATTTTTTAAATGACACGAATTTCTGCCTTCCTGCTTTTGCTCACCCTTTGCGCAGGCTGCGCCAAGTTCGACTACCAATATGGGGTGGTCTGCGATTTTCCGGTTTCGTTTAGGGGACAATCCTGGGTGGTCGTCTCCAACGACGCTGGCAGCATCTTGAAAATTTTCACCTTACCGGAAGGAAGTGCGGCACTTATAGGCGAGTTCCACTATGAAGCTAAGGAGGCGCTCGAAACTTACAACCTGCACTTGGTAAATAGAGGTGATAGTCTTTATCCGGTGTCGGCGCATCCACAGAGTTCTATCTGGGTACGGATGCGGCAAGGAGAATTCACTACCGAGAAGCTGTTTCCGCCCGGCGCAGCTTTGCGCTTGGAAGGACCCGATATATCGATCAAAGCTGCCCTTTTTTCGCCCTTTCACACCCTGCAGGTAGCGACTGAAGGCAGCCCGGATATGGTAGAAGTCCACGGCTATACGTATGACGTGCCGCCCTATACCTTGTTTGTGCCGCCACCTTCTTTTGAATGGCGGGTGCAAGGGCCGCCAGCCTCGTTTGTCAAAATGAGGCTACCCGATCTGACGGAACTGCTCCCTGCGCTACGCTCGCTCGGCCCGGAGCCTATTTCCTGGCAAGTGACTGCCTATAAATACGACCATTTGGATCATAGTCAGTTGCTCGCCGGTTTCCCTGACAGAGGCAATGCTGGGCCTGTGTTTCCCATCATACGAAGCGGGCTACAGAAGGTGACAAAGAAGTATTGAGCAACTGTTTTAGTTCCTCAAAACTTCCGGCGGCGAATCAAAAAGCCCCGATGGAAAGCATCACCAAAGTGCAGCCTTCGACCGTCTCAATGCCCTGTTCGTTGGCCATTTTCATCAGTTCCGGGTTCTCGGCACCGGGGTTGAAAATGATGCGCTTCGGGTGGAGCGATAGAATGTAGTCTTGCACCGGACGTTGGTGTTCGGCACCGAGGTAGAGCGTCACCGTATCCACGTCCTCTACCGCTGGCTGGCCCTGCTGGATCTCGATGCCACCGATGGTTCCTTTGCGCCGCCCCACCGGCACTACCTCGTGGCCGTAGTGCCCAAGCCGCCGGGTGGCGAGGTAGGCGTAGCGTTCCGGATTGGGCGTAGCACCTAATACGACGGTCTTTTTCATAGTTTCTGTTTGTTGATGTTTCAAGCGTGCCGGGTGCTTGCATTTTTCTCAAAAATGCTTGCCTGGAAAGATATTTGCCTGGAAAAGTTTTCTGTCCTCTTATAGTGTACCGCATTTTTCTCAAAATGTTTCGAGGGAGAACCCTGAAACGGAACAATTCCGCCTGCCCATCGGGTTTTATAGGCCATTTTTTTCGCCCTATTCCCTATTTTTGCCGACTTTTCCAAAATAGTTAAATCTCTATGGAACTTGCAAAGAATAACTTGTGAACTTTCACCACTCCGAATGACAACTCGGTTAAGGTACATTGTGCTAACTTATTACTCACTTGTTCCTATGCCCTGCTTGGGAAACGACAAAAAGTAAAGTATGGCAAAATGCAGGTCATTTTTGGCTTGCTACAGGCCCTTCATTCATCATTCATCATTCCCTTGTGATTCTAACCGATAAAAAGATTTTGGAAGCTATTGAGCGGCGGGAAATAGTCATTGAGCCGTTCCGTCGCAGTTGTTTGGGCACCAATTCCTACGACGTGCATCTGAGCAAGCATTTGGGGGTGTATCGAGACCGCGTACTGGATGCCAAACTGCACAATCAACTCATCCGATTAGATATCTCTGGCGAGGAAGGTTTTGTGCTACAGCCCGGTACCTTATATCTGGGGTCCACCGAAGAATACACGGAGACCCACAATGCCGTGCCTTTCCTGGAAGGCAAGAGCAGCATTGGGCGGCTGGGCATCGACATTCACGCTACGGCGGGTAAGGGCGACGTGGGATTTTCCAATAACTGGACGCTCGAAATCTCCTGTGTACAGCCCGTGCGTGTGTACGCCGGGATGCCTATTGGCCAGTTGATTTACTTCCTGGTGGATGGTGAGATCGAAAATTACTACCATAAGAAACAAGACGCCAAGTACAACCAGCGCACCGACCAGCCTGTGGAAAGCATGATGTGGAGAAACTTTCCCCTTGCTCATTTGTGAGACGATCCGTAGGGAAATGATTGATTATCAACACTTATCCTCCGTTGCATTTCATTTTTTTTAATCATTTTTAAAAAAATGACTGCCAAAATAATCCGATCTTTATGGCCTTCGGGTGTTGCGGAGCGTACATCAACTGCGATAACCCACGGCAATCAACTCTTATAAAACTCCCCAGCGACCTTTCTACCAAAGCTTTTACAATGAACATTTTACTGCGCACCTGCGCTTTTCTGTTGCTGGCCCTTGGATCGCTGGGTCTGCCGAGTTGCAAACAATACAGCGACGATTACAAGACCAGAGCCAACCAGTCCGAATTCTTGCACGCCGGGGTGCGGCGCATCACCGATATTATTCGCCACGACATTTTTGCGCCCCCTATTTCCGCCCGCATCTACGCTTACGCCAGCATTGCCGCTTATGAAGCGTTGGTGCCGGGCTTTCCGGAATACCGGAGCCTGGCTGGACAAGTCAACGGCTTGACCCCCTTGCCACCGCCGGAAGCGGGTAAAGACTATTGTTTCCCGTTGGCCAGCGTGAATGCGCAACTGACCGTGGGCAAGGCACTTGTCTTCTCCGAAAGTGACGTGGAGGATCTGAAGGAAACCATTTTTGAGGATTTCCATAAAATGGATATGCCGCCAGAGGTGTATGATCGCTCCATGGCCTACGGCGAGGCGGTAGCCAAGCACATATTGGCTTGGTCAAAAAAGGATAATTACGCCCAGACCCGCAGTGGCTCTAAGTTCACAATTGACATTAAGGATTTGGGCCGCTGGCGCCCGACCCCGCCCATGTACGCGGATGCCGTGGAGCCGCACTGGATGGAGATTCGCCCTTGGGTGCTGGATTCCCTCCAGCAGTGCCGGCCTGATCCGCCGATGCCATTCAGTGTAGCTAAAGGCAGCGGCTTTTACAAACAGGCCCTCGAAATACACGATATAGTCAAAAACCTGACGCCTGAGCAGGAAGCCACGGCTTGGTATTGGGACGACAATCCTTTCAAGATGGAGGTCAGCGGCCACCTGGCTTTTGGCAAGAAAAAGATCAGCCCCGGTGGTCATTGGATGAATATTGCCGGACACGCCTGCCGAAAAGCCAATGCCGACATCATGCAATCTGCGGAAACCTACGCCAGGGTGGCCTGCGCCCTCGCCGATGCGTTTATCGTCTGTTGGGACGAAAAATACCGCAGCAACATGATTCGGCCAGAATCTTACATCAACCAATATATCGACCCGGACTGGTTGCCACTGATTCAAACCCCTCCTTTCCCGGAACACCCCAGTGGCCATAGCACCATCTCGGCAGCAGCAGCCAGCGTACTTACCGAGCTCTACGGCGACAATTTTGCTTTTATCGACAGTACAGAGATCGAATTTGACATTCCCGCCCGTGCCTTTGGCTCTTTTTATGAGGCAGCCGACCAAGCAGGCATCAGCCGTATGTACGGGGGCATCCACTTTCGGGGCGGCAACGAAGCAGGGGCAAAATGCGGACGTGAATTGGGCAAGATCGTCATCGACGCAATACAGACCCGTAAGAAATAGCGGCTATTTTTGAAACACTACCTTAAAAAGGGTAATTTGAGTGAAGCAACGGCAGCAATTATCAAAAATTAACAATTGAGTAGTCATTTCCTGTTTGGAAAAGGCTAATTTTGTTGCGCTTAAGTATTTTTGACTCTTCCCTTCTTTTTGAATCCAGCCTCCCGCCTCTTAACATTATGTCCGCTCCTTTTGGGATGTGGCATAGTTTTCGTGCGTATTGCACACTGTTCACCTATATCGGTTTTCATCTAAAAGTATTTTTGTCCCATGGGTCAAACATCAACACACCACATTTTGCGGGATGGTGGCTGTAAATTCCTTTTCGGAATAATCGCCGCTTTTGTGCTATTACCGCTGCTCGCGCAAGCGCAGCCCGTATCGGCCACTATTACTACTACCAATGTTACCTGCTTTGGACTTTGCAATGGATCAGCCACCGTTACCGCATCAGGGGGTTGGGCACCATACGTTTATCTTTGGAGCAATGGTTCTACCTCGCCTACCATCAATGGCCTCTGTCCAGGCAACTACACCGTAACGGTGACGGACATAGATCTGGGCTTTACAATCGTCTCGACCACCATCACCCAACCGACCCAGCTGGGGGCAACCGTGAATGTACAACAGAACCAGTTGTGCAGTGTTGCCCCGGATGGCCAAGCGTCGGTGACCCCATTCGGTGGTACCCCTCCTTATTCATATCTATGGAGTACAGGGGCTACTACACCCTTGATCAATGGTCTCCTGGCGGGCAATTACAGCGTCACGGTGACCGATGCCAATGGTTGTACCGTGGTGGCCAGTGCCACCTTGGTGCTGCAGCCCGAGGGTCTTTGGCTGGTCGATGTCACTACCGACGTGACCTGCTTTGGATTCAACAATGGTACTATCCACATTGGGGTCATGACGGGTACGCCACCCTACACTTTCCAGTTTAGCAATGGTGTTACCGGATCAAACCCAGACTTGACCAACTTGGGGCCAGGCACGTATTCCGTCACCGTGACGGACGCGAATGGTTGCACGGCCCAGCACACGGCAACGGTTACTCAGCCGCCGCAACTAGTCATTGGCATGAGCATGACCAATGCGCTGTGTGGCCTGCCCGGTTCAGCCACTGTGGCACCGTCCGGCGGTACGCCGCCCTACTCGGTTCAGTGGAGTACCGGTTCTTCCAACTTTACGATTCAAGGCTCGGCGGGCAACTATTCCGTCACCGTAACGGATGCTAATGCCTGCACGGCGACTAAGACATTGACGATCGGCGGCACTAATACCGGCTTGACGGTGACGGTGGCTCCGGGAAATAATGCCGGCTGTTTGGCTGGTGGCACTGCGACCGCCACTGCCAGCGGCGGCACTGGCAACTACGCCTATGCCTGGGACAATGGCCAGACCACCCAAACCGCCACCAACCTTTCCGCCGGACCACACCAAGTGACCGTGACAGACATTACTACAGGTTGCTCGGGCGTGGGAACTGTTACTATATCTTCCTCGGGTACTCCAACTGTCACTATTCTAGTGACTACAAATGCGACCTGTCTGGTTGGCGGTACTGCCACCGTCAGTGCTACGGGTGGTACGTCTCCCTACACCTTTGCGTTGAACAACGGGGTGATTGTAGGCAATCTGGCTAGTAATCTTACTGCTGGCAGCTATATAGTAACCGTGACGGATGCCACTGGATGCACGGCGACCGCCACGGCGACGGTTACCCAATCGCAAGGCCCGAATGTAACAGTGGTGGCCAACACGAGTGCCACTTGCACGGCGGGCGGCAGTGCTACTGCCACGGCCACGGGTGGCACTGGTCCTTATGTTTTTCTTTTTGATAATGGCCAAACTACCGCGACTGCGACTAATCTCAGCCCTGGTGTGCATACCGTAACCGTGACCGATGCCGCCGGTTGTTCTGCCACGGGTACGGTCACTATTACCCAAGTCGGTACTCCAACCGTTATCATCTCTGCCAGTAGCGGTGCTTCCTGTACCACCGGCGGGTCGGTAACTGTTGGTGTCACGGGTGGGACTGCCCCCTACACATTCCTGTTCAGCAACGGGGCAACGACCGCTACGGTCAACAACTTGAGTGCTGGCAGCTACACCGTGACGGTCACGGATGCAGCGGGCTGTACGGCTACGGCCACGCTGAGCATTGCAGCGGCACTGCTGCCCAACGTAGTGATTACTGCTTCTTCCAATGCCAAGTGCGACCAACCCGGTAGTGCCACTGCGACTGCCAGCGGCGGTACGCCCCCTTTCACCTATCGGTGGGATAATGGTGAAACGACGATGACCGCCGTCAACCTGACGGCTGGGGTACACACGGTGACCGTCACAGACGCAGCAGGCTGTACGGCCACTGCATCGGTGAACATCGGTTTTGCCGCCAATGGCATCCGGGTCGGTGATTTTGTATTTTACGATGTGGACCAAAATGGCTTTCAGTCCCCCTTGGAGACAGGAGTACCAAACGTCACGGTGATGCTGATTCGGGCTGGTACGGATGGTATATTCGGCAACGCCGATGATGTGGTGGTGCAAACGACCACGACCAACTCTAACGGCAAGTACGAATTTGCCTGCGTTACCCCAGGCACTTACATTATCATGTTTTCCAGCATACCGAGCGGCTTTCAGTTCACGGCCAGGAATGCGGTGAACAATGATTGCCTGGACAGCGATGCCAATGCGCTTGGCAAGACCGATGCATTTACGGTAGTGGCTGGCCAAGCCGACAATCTTTGCGTGGACGCGGGCATTTCTACTATTTGTATTCCGCTGGTGAATGCTGGCACGATCTGCTGCGATCAGATGATTTGTGAAGGCATGGTGCCCGCCGCCCTGTTTGGGGTATTGCCTCCTACGGGTGGTTCGGGAGCCATTCAGTACCAATGGATGCAGTTTTTGGCCCTCGGCCCTGCTCCCGCCGAATGGGTGTTCATTGCTGGTGCGACTGGCGAGACCTATCAGCCAGGTGCCTTGTTCGAGACGTCATTCTTCCAGCGTTGCGCCCGCCGGGCTGGCTGTGTTGACTACTTGGAGTCCAACATTATCACGATTACCGTGAAGCAAGCCGGTACAGGCGGATGCCCAGGGTTTATTTCGAGCATTAGTGCCTTACAGCAAGGACCGGCTTCGGTGCTGGTCAGCTGGGAGACACTGCCAGAAAACGATGACTATATGTACACCGTGGAACACTCCGAAAATCAAGTAGTTTGGAATAAACTGGCCACGGTGATGGGCAAGCACAACACCACGCAGAACAACAGCTACTCGACTATGGACCAAACGCCAGTGAGCGGCATGAATTTCTACCGCATCAAGCGCAGCAACGACAACGGGGTAGAGGCTTTTTCCAAAGCCGTCTCCTTGGAATTGAAACTGGAAGGCGAGCAAGCCTTGGTAATTGCGCCCAACCCGGTAAACGACAAGTTGTACATCAAAAACGTAGCGCAATATGCTTCGGATGTCACCATCAAAATGTTCACAACACAGGGCAAATTGCTACAGACGAAGGTCATCAAGCAAGGCACCATGATGCAGGACAACATAGAGATGGGTGATATGCCACAGGGCATCTACATCGTGCGTGTCGATTTTGGTGACGGCACCACCAAGACCTTAAAAATTACGAAGTTCTAAAACCTTCGTTTTTTAAGATATTTTGACTTGGCCCCGCTTCGGTTTGTCCGGAGCGGGGCTTTTTTATGGGCATTTTAGTAAGGAACGGGTAAAAAACAAGTGGCTCATATTTCTTTCATACTGAAATAGGGTCTTAATGGTTGAATTTCTGAGGATGCGAGTATTTGATCAAATCACTTGATAATCAGGTAATTGATCAAATACCCGCATCCTCAAATAATCAAAACAATTTAATTTACGGTGTACTCATTGACCGCTATTTTTTACCCAACAACAGCCCATACCACCACGCCCCAGCCTGCAAGGCCTCGTACTGACGGACGGAGGCTTCGGCATTGTGAAGCCGCACACTGCTCACCAAGCCCAGCCGATGGAGGAACCGACCGACCGGGAGCCAGCGGAGGCATAGTTCGTGCAGGTTGCGCAGCGAAGTCCGGACGTTGGGCGTCACATCTTTTAAAAAGGTGGCCTGGAACCCAGCGGCCAGTTGATGGACCCGGTGTTCGTCGGCAGTGTCCAGGTCTTGGATGGCCCAAGGGCGCAGCCAAGCGGCGAGCAACCCTTCCGACGGGACACTGACCGGGCGGGCGGCACGGATATATTCGGCCATCACCAAGCGTCCGCCGGGTTTCAGCACCCGGTAGGCTTCCCGGTAGAAATCCAGTTTTTGATCGGCATGGCAAACGCTCTCGCAGGCCCATACCAAGTCAAAACTCTGGTCGGGGAAGGGCATTTGACAAAAATCGGCCTGCAAGAACCGGACGTTTGGGATGTTGTTTTTGGAGACAAATTTTTGATTGTCCATGATTTGACCGGCGACGATACTGATTCCGGTGACTATGGCCTGCCGGTGCTGCACCAGCCAAAAACTGGAATTGCCCCAACCACAACCGGCATCGAGGATGATTTCGCCCGGCTGGATTTCCGCCAGATCGGCCAGGGCGCGGTTGAGGTTGTGCAGCGCATCCGCGTGTTTGTCGGCGTGTTCATCGTAGTAGCCGAAGTGTACGGCACGGCTGCTACGGCTCCACATGGTGCGGTAGTCAAATTGGGTATGGTCGTAATACGTGTTTACGTCGGGCGATTGCGTAGGTTCCATGGCCGCAAGATTCGGGAAAAACTTTGGCCCGTTGCAACATCAAGCGGTTTTACCACCGTTATCAAGTTGGGTATTGATGGGTGATTATTGGTTGATAGGACCACAAATAACTGATTATTAATTGGTTACGCTAATTTTTAACCTACACTAATTTTGTCAAATTTCATTTTTTGTCGATTTCAAACACAGCACACTTTATCATGCAAAAAATAGTCGCTTTCCTCGCGCTTACCCTCGTCCTTTTGTTGCCAGCTAGCTGCGCCAGTTGGCAACAAAGCCGCTGGCTTCAGGACCACCAACAGCTCCAACGGCTAGCCAATGGCAACTTGCCGCCGGAACAAAAACTGGATGGCCTGCTCGCCGATTACGTCCAGTTTATGAAGGAGGACCTAAAATTCGTCAATCCGGTGAAAGGCGTGAAATACGTGCAGAAGTACCACGACCAAAACGAAGCGGCCATGGAGAAGATATTGCGGGAATCCGAGCAATGGCAAAACAAACTCAATACCCTGGACAAGGTGTCGCTGGGCGTCCGGGTGGTGCAAAAGCCTTATCTAAAAGACTTGGTGGATTTGGCTCCCAAGTTCAAGCAGAAATACAAACAGTACGCCTTTGCCGTGAAATTTGCCAGCCGTATCACGGGCGGGCTGACGCGCCTGGCCGGGAAGGAACTGGGTATGTGAAGGCAAGGAGCAATAGGCAATAAAAGGCAATAGGCAATTCGCAATAGGAAATGGAGAAGCATTTGGAAATCGCTTTTTTGCCTATTGGCTTATTGCCGGGCCATACCGGGGCAGCGGATAGAACCAAAATAGTAAAGGACGCCAATATTGAGCAGGGCATAGCTGTCGTTCTTTTTGCCGTTGCCACGTTGGCGGCCGGCCAAGCCGATCTTTGGTTCTACCGAGCGATCGGCGAATTCGGCTGCGATGTCGCCCCGTTGCGAGCTGATATCGCGGCTATCGGCGTAGGAGCCACTGACATCATCAATGTAGTCGGAAAAGAGCTTGCGCGCACCCAACTCCAGGTTCAAGCTCCAACGGTAGGAAAGGTCCAATTTGAAACCGATGCCGTAGGCAATGGAGGCTTGCGCTGTGCTATACTCCTCGCCCCGAAACTGACCCTCGGTTCCGTACTGGCGCAGGTTATGCCATTGTCCGTTCAATTCCGCCTGCGGATTGGAATAGTAAAAGGAAGGGCCCAAGAATAAGTAAGGCGTGTAATAAAACTCTCGGTGCCCGTGGATGTAAGGCATGAAGTTGAATTCAAACTGTGCGGTGGCATCGGCGACCAGGCTCCGAAAGTGGAGGTTTCGCCGTTGTTCGTAGATGTTTTTGGAGTCGGCATCAGAAGCACTGATTTGGCCCATGTTTACCCCAAACTTCAGGCATAGCCGGTCATTGAAGTTGTACCGCCCGCCTACACCGCCGGCCAGTTGGGTGTGGTCGAGCCGCCAGTCGGTATTGAGGTCGCCAAAATAATTGGCCGCACCAATCCAGGCACCGGCCTCCCAGCCACGCATTTGTCCGAACCCCATTTGACTGGTCAGTACCAAGCCGCCGAGCAGCACCCAAAGTCTAAGTTGTTGCATATCAATCGGTAGTAAAAGGCGCAAAAGTAGGGCAAATCGCCCAGTGATTGGTGGTCTGCGCCAGATTGCCCGGAAAACGCACCGGGGCCGAGCTGTGGTATGGACGACTTGGGTTTTAAAATTGCCTACCAATCAATCCAGTTTAAACCGGATCGGCAAAATCACCTCACAATCCACTTTTACCCCTTTTTCCTCGCTCGGTATCCAGTTGGGCATTAGTTCAATCGCCCGCTTAGCTTCTTCGGCAAATTCGTAGCGCAGCATAGTTCTGTCCGGCTTTTCGCCGATAGAGCGGAGCGTACCGTTAGTGCTGACCACAAAACGCATGACTAACGTTCCCTGCGCGCTGTCCGCCCGGGCTGCTGCCGGGTAGTGGATATTGGTGGCCAGAAACCGTAGTAAGGCCGCTTCTCCGCCGGGGAAAGTGGGTGGTTGTTCACAAGTCTTATACACCTGACGGCCCGTGCTTGGCTCTTGGTACGGACCTATATCGGTTCGGACCACGGACATGGTCTGTTGGTAAGTGTCGGGGTCGAAAGTAATGATCGTATCTATTCTCACCCAGTTCTTTGCTTCCAACTTTGCCCAATCCGCTGCGGATAACTGGTCAATATGGTCCAATTGCTTGGCTTCTATCGTTTGGGCGATGGCCGGTGCCTGCCGAAACAGCAGCACAAAAAGTAAGCTAATCGGAACGAGCAGCCCATATTTCAAGGTGTTGGCGGGTGCGGATGCTTTTTTGGTCAACATGGTGAATCTTTGTTTGAGTGGTGACTGAAAAAAATGATGGACGAGGGCAACCGGCATTCCGGGCTGCGATTACCGTATCAACAACAGGCCATATTGTTTCAAACTAATGCGACGCGATGCCTCCGCATCGGCCAAATATTCGTGTACACTGCGCAACGCCCGTCGGTACCAGTGTACCAGCGGATGAAACCAAAACACGATACACAGCAGCTCCATTGCCAACACGTCCGCACTGTGCCAGCCGTGGGCGTGGGCACGCTCGTGGGTCAGCATCGCCTCCAAGTCGCTGGCCCGTTCAGTGCTATTTATTTGAAAATCAAGGGGAACGAAGACCCATTTGAAAAAAGAGAAAGGTACCGCCGTCGCCGTGCTGCGCAGGAGCAGGCAACCATCGGGCAATACCTCTGCCTTGCCCCGCACTGCCATCCTTACCAACCGCAACAAAGCCCAGCAAAACCGCAGCAGCATAAAGCCAACGCCTGCCACATACACCCACCAGACAAAATAGCCGATGGCCCAAGTCTGGGCGGTGGCTTCCACCTGTTGCAAGCCCACGGTGAAAGTGGGTAACAAAAGCGACGGCACTGCTTCCGCTGGCAAAGGTGGCAGCCACTGCATATCCATCGAGAGCAGTATGCCCAACACCACTGTGCCGAGCAGGTAGGCGCGGTTGGTGCGGAAGAAGGTCTCGCTACGCAGCAGTAACCCGTATAAGAGCGCGAAAAATCCCCAGCAAAGGGTGAGTTTGAGCAAAAGACCAGGGTCATCGGGGCAAATTGAGGGTTGAAAAGATTTGTATTGTCAATGGGATTTATGTTTTACTCCTCGTCAATGTCTTCAATTTGCCTTCCAATTCTTCTACGTCGTTCGTAGAAAAAATCAATGTACCTGCTTTATCAGACCGGAAATCAAATCCTCAAAAAATTACCAGTTTATTTCTCTTCCTTCTCTTCCAATTGCCGCAACAGGTCATCTAAGTCGGCCTTACTGAGTTGCTCTTCTTGGGCCAGGTGCGACACCAACCGGCTGACCGAACCGTCGAAATAGTCACGTACCACCTCGGTGAGCGACCGCTGGCCGTAAGCGGCTTTTTCAATCAGTGGAAAATACTCATGCGTTTTGCCGTAGGCCTTGTGGCCCACAAAACCCTTCTTTTCCAAAATGCGCACCACGCTCGAAACGGTACTGTGTGGCGGTCGCGGATCGTCCATTTTTTCGAGCAGGTCGCTTACCGTGCCGCGTTCGATCTCCCAGACGAGGTGCATAACTTCTTCCTCCGCTTTGGTCAGTTTTTGCATATTGTGTGTGCCGGTTTGGCCGACTGATTTAGTCTATTAACAGAAAGGCGTTCCAAACAGCACAAAGGTAAAACGCATTATTTAGCCATGCAACTATTTTTTAGGCTTTATAACGTATTTTTACGTTAATATAATTAAAGCGTTGATCTTCAAGGCTACTTCAAAGGAGCCAAACCAAAGCCGCTTTACTTTTTCACCACTACGAACTCCACCCGCCGGTTTTGGGCCCGCCCTTCATCGGTATCGTTGGTGGCCACGGGTTTGCGTTCGCCCTCGCCGTGATAGCGCAAGCGACTCGTGGCAATCTTACTTTCCAGTAAAAAATCCACCACCGACTTGGAGCGGCGGCGCGATAGGTTCAGGTTGTAGGCGTCTCCCCCATGGTTATCAGTATGCCCCACAATCTCGATCGCCAGTTGGGGGTTGTCCCGCAGAATGGCCAGCAGTTTGTTCAACTCTACAAACGAGCGCGGCATGAGTTCGTCCTTGTTGAACTCGAAGTAGATGTTCTTAAGCCGGATGATCTGACCCGGCTCAAAGGTCTGACGGGTAAGATCATCGGCTTTCACCGGCACCGTCAGGTAGGGGGGCGATTTGCGCACGACCACGTCGTCAATATAATAATAGGCGTAGTTGAAACAGTCGTCGCGGTAAGCCACGTTGAGGGTGCTGGCATCATCGCGAAAATTGCCGATCAGCAGGTATTCGGCCTCGTTGGCGGCCTTGCAATAGCCGCTTACTTTCACCCACTGGCCTCCCGGGGCTACCACCACTTCTTTAGCACTTATATGCGGCTCAGTCACAATCGGCTCGTCCGTTTTGTTTTCGATGCGTCTTTCTGCAAACAAAGCTCCGATATTGTTGATTTGCAGGGACTTCTCCAGATGCGTTACCCAAAATTCCACGTAGTAGGTCTGGCCAGTCACCAAAGGTTCGGCCAGTTGGATCTCGACGAATTCGCGGCAGTGCGGCTTGCCGTTCGTACAGCCAAACATCGTCAGCCCGGCCATCGCCTTGCCGCCGTGGGGCCGAGCCTCGCCAAACCCTTTTTCCGCCCAATCGCGGGGAACCTTTACGCCCGGTCCGTACACGTCGGGGCTGGCCGTGGTGGCACTGAACCAGTACTTGACCACTTGCGCAAAGTAGGCCCCCCGGTAAGACCAGCCTACCGGCGGACCGGCGTATCGTTCAAAACCCGGATTTGGCACAATATTGGCAACGTCCGCCGCTTCTTTTTGCGCGGAGGAAACCGGGATAAAAGCACAGAGGAACAACAGGAAAGTTGGCAAAAAATACTTTTTCATTGTAATCGGGCGACAAGCTTCAAGATTCGACCAAAAGTAGGGGGTTTGGGCCAAATTATATTTCAGTTGTCCCCCTTTGACAAGGCTATAAGAAAAATTCTGTTTGGCAAGACTGAATTTAACCAGTCTTCTATCTTTGCGCGCTTTAATAAAATTAATCTGAGACATGAATATCGCCGTCGTTGGTACGGGTTACGTTGGTTTAGTAACTGGTACTTGTTTTGCCGAAACGGGCAACAATGTTATTTGCGTGGATATCAACGCGCAAAAAGTGGAACGCCTGAGAAACGGGCAGATTCCCATCTATGAACCGGGGCTGGATGTGCTGTTCGAGCGCAACACTAAGGAAGGCCGCCTGCATTTCACCACCGACCTGCGCGAAGCCGTAGAGCCGAGCCAGATTGTCTTTCTGGCCCTGCCCACGCCGCCCGGCGAAGATGGGAGTGCTGATCTTTCGTACATCATGGGTGCCGCGCGTGACCTGAGTGAGATCATCACGGATTACAAAGTCATCATCGACAAGAGCACTGTGCCAGTGGGTACGGCAGAGCAGGTGGCCGCCATCCTTGCCAGCAAATTGCCCAAGAAATTGTTCGACGTGGTGTCCAACCCCGAGTTTCTGCGGGAAGGAGTAGCCGTGGAGGACTTTCTCAAGCCCGACCGGGTGGTGATAGGTACCCGCAGCGAAAAAGCCCGCAAAGTGATGAAGCAGCTGTATGAGCCGTTTGTGCGGCAGGGCAACCCCATCTACTTCATGGACGAGCGTTCGGCGGAAATGACCAAGTACGCCGCCAACTCCTATTTGGCAGCCCGCATTTCCTTCATGAACGAGATCGCCAACCTCTGCGAAAAACTGGGTGCCAATGTGGATATGGTGCGCATCGGCATGGGCAGCGACAGCCGGATTGGCAAGCGTTTCCTGTTTCCTGGCATTGGCTACGGTGGCTCCTGCTTCCCAAAGGACGTGCAGGCACTGGCCAAAACGGCGGGGAGCTATGGCTACGATTTCAAGATATTGAAGTCCGTAATGAAGGTCAATACCCTGCAAAAGGGCATTTTGACCAAAAAAATCCGTCGTTTTTACAAGAATGACTTGGCGGGCAAGACGGTTGCCGTCTGGGGCCTGGCCTTCAAACCCAACACAGACGACATCCGGGAGTCACCAGCTTTGGTCATCATTGATGAGCTGCTGGCCCTAGGGGCCAAAGTGCAAGCCTTTGATCCGGAGGCTGCCAACAATGTGCGCGCCATCTATGGCGACCGTATTGCGCTGGTGGACACGATGTACGCAGCACTCGAAAGCGCGGATTGCCTGTGCATCCTGACGGAATGGAGCGAATTCCGCACGCCCGATTTCGAACGTATCCAATCCCTGCTGCAAGAAGCAGTCATCTTTGACGGCCGCAATCTGTATGATGTGGACCAGATGAAAACATCAGGCTTTCACTACCAAAGTATTGGGCGGCCCAAGGTGCGGGGGAAAGTGACCAATAAGCAAATAGGCAATGAGCAAACAAGCAAGCAATAAAACACCGATTCTCTAAATCAAGAATTGCTGTTGTGCCGCATTGCCTATTGCCCCTTGTCTATTGCTTGTGCCCTTTGCTTATTACCCATTCACTTGTCCCAGCACTTGTATTGCAGCGTTTTGGCAAATGCCGGGTCGCGCACGAGGCGCAGGTAGGTGTCCCGGTTGTGGCGTTCGTTTTGGTTGGCGGACTGTTGCTGAAAGATCAGGTCGGCCAATTTTTCCCAGCCCTGTTCCCCCGCCAGCGTGGCTACGCACTGGCAGTGTTGTGGCGACTGGTCGGGATGGGTACGCTGCTCTGCTTCGGCAGCCAACTGGACATAGCTTACTATGGTAGAGCGGGTGGGCTGGTAAAAATCAAGACGATGCACTTGGGGATCGGCGGGCAGATAGCGCAGCGCAAAGGCGTCTTGGTCGCGGAGCGGAAAACCATTGGGCAACAGCACTGTACCAGTGTCGGCCACGGCAAACTTGCCGCTGACTTGGGCACCTTCGGCAGTCGTAAAACCATAAAAAACTTTTCGTTGCAGCCCTTCGAAAACAACGTACAGGCGAGCGGCGGTTGTCTGGCCTTCTGCTCCAAGCCGATAGGCGTTTTCTTCCGATACCTTACTGAATAAGCTGGTCTTGGTCATTTCCTTCTGGCGCTGCTGCCGTCCGTACCAAGTCAACCCCGCGAAGACCAAAGCCAAGGCTAGCACAAACCCGCCGACGAACAGTCCCAATTGGCGGTTGTCGCGGCGTTGGCCAGCCTTTCGATCCCGATTGCGAGGCGTGTCCACCGTTTTGTTTACCAAAAACTGGTAACTAAACCGCCCATCCGGTTCTTTTTGCAGGCTCAGCTCGCAAAATTCGTCTTCAATGAAAAACGAATACGCACGGGATTCTTTCACCGCAAAATCTAACTGGATAACCCGCAGGTTGCAATGAATAATTAAGTGGCCGCTGTTGTCGCCATGATACAGCCCGACCTTGTGTCGGCCACCATGGCTATCGAGCAAGACCCAGCCGAGTTGTGCCATATCTTTTGAATCAAATAAATCTTAGTTCATACTTTCTCAAAACGCACCCGAGGATCGGCCCAAGCGTACAGCACATCGCCGAGGAGATTGCCTATTACAGTCAGCACAGCACCAAGCATCAGGATGGCCAACAACAGTGGGTAATCCTCATGGGCGTAAGCCTCGACCGTTTTCATGCCCATGCCGGGAAAATTGAACAGGTATTCGACCACAATGGAGCCAGCAAACAGGGCTGGAAACACGCCTGCAAAGAGCGCGATCATGGGAATCAATGAGTTGCGAAAAGCGTGGTACCCGTATATTTTGCGTTCGTCCAACCCTTTGGCGCGGGCCGTGCGGATAAAATCCTGGGTCATTACCTCTCGGATGCTGCCCCGCAGCTGCAAGGCGATCAGTGCCAGTGCGTGCAGTGTAAGCGTCAAGATGGGCAAGATAAATTTCTCCGCATTTTCGGCCGCCCACCAGAGAAACGGTCCTTCATTGGGGTCGTAAGGGGCTAAATTAATACCGTCGATCAAGTGCAAAGCCGTAAATGGAGTGCCGACCAGTAGGAGCAGCAACCCGCCCAACCAAAAGCCCGGCATGGAGTGCAGGAGCAGCAAAACCCAGCGATTCAGCCGATCAAAGCGTCCACCCCGGCGGGCCATTGCAATGCCCAGTGGAATGGCGATGCGAAAGGCCAAGAAAAGGGCTATCCCATTGATAAACAAGGTGGTAAGCAAGGGAAAGCGCATACTTGCCCACACTGGACGCTTCGAGAAAGTAGAACGACCGAGGTCGCCATGCAAAAAGGCACTTGCCCAGCGGTGGTACTGGTTGTTAAAACCATGCCACTGCAAGGCCGGTATCCACTGCTTCCCGGTGTGCAGCTCAGTCTGTAGCACTTGGGCCGCCTGCGTCAAAGTGACCAGGCTATTTTGGCAAGTGGCAGAAACTTGCATCTGTTCGCCCAATTGTTCCGCCGTCTTGGCGAACGAGTGTATCGCCTCCAATCGCTGCGCCTGCCGTACATTGGACAAAACGACCCGCAACAGGCCTACTTCGGGGGATACCTCTAGTGCAACCGCCTCTTCCGCGTTAAACAGGGCCGCTTCGTACTGTTGCACGGCTGACCAATTGCCGCTCTGGTCCAGCAGTTGCAGCAAGCTTTCGCGGCGCGTATAAGGAAAAATGCGATCCAGAGTGTCCGGTCGGTCGGCGGTCGTCAACGCAAAATAAAAGACCGGCAAATCCAGGTGGCGCGCTTGTGCCCGGCGGGTGATCTGGGCTACTTGCTGCCGATAGCTGACCGTATGCTCGCCATGACTGATATCTGGGACCAGCTCTGTATCGGTAGGGGCGTACTTGACCAGGCCAAAGGTGAGCATCGAGAGCAGCAGCAGCGTAAAAATGGCAAAAGCCAAACGACGAAGTAAGTAGTTGGTCATGATCCGGGGTCCTCCTTTTCCAGTTCCTCGATCCGCACCTGGTAGAGGTACTGGGGGGTGCGTGCGTACATACTGCGGTAGAGCGAGAGGGCACGTTGCCGATGCGCCGCTGTCTGTTCCACTACCTGGCGCAGCTCGAAATGTACGGCCGCTTCTTCCCGCTCCGTGCGGGCCAGGGCCAGCAGCTGTTGCAGTTGACGGGCCGCTTCGAGCCGATTGCCTTCAGCAATGATGACCTGGGCACGCAAAATATTCGAGCTAAAGGTCAAGTCCGCGTTGCCTAATGCCAACGCGATGTCACGGCCTTCTTCGAGCAATTGGCGGGCCACGGACAGTTCGCTGACGTGGATATGCACCAGGCCCTTTTCCACCAGCGAATAGCCAAGCACCAGCTTGTTGCCCATAGCCCGGGCGTGTTCGATGGCTTCATTGTAAAACCGAATGCTGCGCATATAATCTCCCTTGTAAAACCAGGTATCGCCCAGCGTATTCAGGGCCTTGGCTATACCTTTCTTGTAGTTCAAGGTCTTGCTGAGGGTCAGGTTTTGTTCCAAAAAGTCGATGGCGCGGTCAAACTCGCCGATCACGGAAAGCAGATCACCGATGAGACCACAGGCAATGGCCAGGCCTTGTTTGTCGCCCAGTTCGCGCACGAGCAGCAGGTCGCGATCAAAGTTTTGCATCGCCTTGGTATAGTCGCCTTTCTTTTCCCACACGGAACCAATACTGCCGATACAAATCGTCATCAATAATTTGTTGCCCAGTTCCTCGGAGAGGGCCAAACCCTTCTCGAGGCAGAGCAGGGCACTATCCAGGCTGTTTTTCTCCAAATAAATAATGCCCAGGTTAGTATACAGTGTGGTTAGCCCCTGCTTGTCGCTCGCCCGTTCGGCGATGTCGAGCTGGCTTTCCATCCACCGGATACCCTCGTCGTAGTTGCCCTGGTTCATGAAGGTCAGGCCCAGATTGGCCACGATGGTCGCGTTTTCGGATTCCCGATGGATGGAACGGTTGATTTCGATGGCCTTTGCAAACCAGCTCTTGGCCGCCATATAATTGCTTTGCCGGAAGAAAAAGGTGCCCAGATTCCCGTAGGTCTTGGCCGTGCCGATCTGGTCGTTGGCCAGATCGAAGCAGGTGATCGCCACGTCCAGGTGTTTTTTGGCATCCGTGTAGTTGCCGCGGAGCATCAGCAACTGGCCCAACCGCCGGTTGGCCCGACCGATCAGGTACCAGTCGTTGAGGACTTTGGCGCGTTCCAACGCCGGGCGGTAGTCCGCCTCGCTCTCGTCCCATTGGCCCACCAGCTCATGCACCGCACCCTTACGCAACAGGAACTTGATGACTTTCTTGTTCTTTTTACCCTTGCTGTCCAGGTTTTGGATGAGCTGCTCATAAAATTTGAGGGCCTGCCGATTCTGAAAATTGCGCTGGGCATAGCGGGCGGCTTTTTCCAGGTACTTATTAGTGTTGCGCTTGTCCTCCGCCTCCGAAAAGTGAAAGGCCAAATCCACGTAACGCTCTTCGGAATTGGGATACAGTTGCTCGATGGCCTCGGCGATGAGCTGGTGCAGCTCCCGCAACCGGGTGCGCAGCTGCATATCGTAGGCCGCCTCGCGGAGCAGTGAGTGCCGGAATATGTAGCGCAGCTCGTTCATCGCGTACCATACCTGCCACTTTTCGGCAGTCTGGATTTGCTCCCGCAACACCATCTCGAGGTCACCATTGCGCAGCGCAAACTCCTCTTGACGGGCCATCACCGCGCTCAATACCGGCAGTTCAAACTCCCGCCCGATTACCGCTGCCGCTTTTACCGTTTCCTTCACCAACCCGCTCAACCGATCAATGCGGGCCATCATGATTTGCTTTACCGAATCGCTGATCTGGATATCTTCATTGTGTAATTGGAACACGCCATCCGTGCTTTTTAGCAAATTGGCCTCTTGAAAATAATCGGCCATCTGCTCAATGTAAAACGGATTGCCCTGGGTCATGCGTTGCAGCAACTCCAGCAGGTCCGGGTGCAGTTCGCCGCCCAGTCGGGTTTGGGCAAAAGCCTTTAAATCATCGGGTTGCAAAAAATTCAAATCCAGTTCCATCGTTGGCACACCCAATTCTCCCAACACGGAAGGCCGCACAATATGAGCGCGGTTGCCGTCGTCCTCGTAGCGGCTGCTGGCCAAAAACAGCAGCGGATAGCCCCGTGCCCGGCGGATAAACTGGGCCATGAACTCCCGCGACATATCGTCGAACCAATGCGCATCTTCCAGTTCAATCACGGCGGGCTGGAGCAGTGATTCGGCCACGAATACGTTGGCCATGGCCGCCAGCCCGTTCTGGTAGCGTCCGCGCGCATCCAGCTGCTCCCATAGCGAGCCGGGCATGGAGATGCCCACCATCGCCGCCAGTACGCTTTTCGTCCGGGCGATCTCCCGGCGCACTGCTTCCGCCTCCGGGTGGCGATTGTCAGTCAGGTCGTTTTGCAGCTCCGTGAAGTTGTTCTCGAACAGCTCCCGGTTGCGGTCGGCACTGTTCTCCGGGCTTTGGTCAAAATAATTTTTCAGAAAGTAAATAAAGGGGTTGAACGGCTTGCGCAAAATCTGATCGCTCTGGCAGGTAAACCAGCTGACGGTCATGGATTCGCGCAGGCGGCGGCGGAACTCGTAGCTCAACCGGCTTTTACCAATCCCGGCTTCGCCAAATATGAAGGCTACGCCCGCAAACTCGCCGAATCGCAATGGAGATGTGAAAGCATACAACGCGTCCTGTTCTGCCTGGCGGCCTACGTACCCGCCGATGTAACTGGCCCGGCCCGCCAGACTGCGGCCCGCCAGCGTATAAGTGGGAATGTGCTGCTCAAAACCTTTGTACTGCGCCTCACCCCGGAAGATGAACTTGAAGTTGCGGTTGCGCTGCACGTTCTCGTCGGCCATCACTTCGCCCCAAGCTGCCTTCATCATCAGCCGGGCACCGAGGTTGACCCGTGCGCCCACCGCTGCATATTGGCAGCGTTCGTCGCTGCCGATCACCCCCGTGAACGCCGTCCCGGCGGTTATGCCAATACGGTAACGCGCGCCGGTCAGGTTTTCCAGGTCGCGCAGGTCATCCTGTACCGAGGCAATGAATTCGAGGGCGCGTTCGGTATTGTTCTCAAAGGAAATGGGCGCACCGAACAGGCAGAACATGATGCCGCCCTTGTCGCCAAAGTCGATTTCTTTCAAATAACCCCCAAAATTGTCTACTTGCTCTAGTACGGCGGAGGCAAAATGGTCGAGGGCGGAGTGCGTGTCCACCCCGGCAAACGACAGGAACACGCTGACCACGTTGCGGAATTCGCCCTTGTTGTTCTCCGTGAACACTTCTCTAGGCAGAAATTCGGCCATGATCGCCGGGTCGGGCAGCGGCAGGTGAACAGGGTTGTCGCGAATATCTTTGGCATCGCTCCAATCGCTCGGGGCCATGCTGCCGGAAAGCGGCTCGCGAATGCGCAGGTAGCCGTCGCCCAAGTCCTCGGCGGTCAGCCCCAACGGGTACAGGTAAGCGGCGAAGCGTTCGTCGCAGACCATTTCGAGGCTATTGGCCCGCACTTGAGCCTGCGAACAACCTTCGATCGGCAGGCCCCGGAAGTAGTACGCCTTGCGCTGATTGCCCACAATGCCCCATTCCACTTCGCCCTCGGACAGGCCGATTTTGATCCCAATGTGGTGTTCACCGAGCAGGGAATCCTCTTCCTCCTGCGCTCGCACGAAGCGGTGCAAAGTGGATTGGGCCGCGTGGAGGACTTTGCCCGCGATCGCCACGGCTTCGGTATTGGCAGCTCCGCCATGACCATTGGGAAAGATGGCGGTGAAACTATCGCCCGCGAAGTAGGGAATGAAGCCGCCCTGCCGATAGACCAGGGCTACGGTCGGCTGAAAAATATGGTTGAGCACGTACGACAGTTCCTCCGCCCCTTCCGGCCCCTTGCGCATGAGCGTTTCGGTCAGGCGGGTGAATCCGCTGAGGTCAACGAACATCGTGTAGGCGTGGAGCCGACCCTCGTGCAGGCCGTGGCGATGATTTTCCTGGATAAAATGTGGCAGGAAGTGTTTCAAATCAGCAGGCGGTGTTGATGCGCGGTGAAGTTACGATGATTTTTTATTCGCCGGAACACAAAAACGGCGGCACTCTTTGGAATGCCGCCGTTGTAAAGGCAGAGAAACCCATTACGAGCCTTTCAATTCTTTACCACTTTCTGCGCCCACTCTATCCCCTGCGAGTTGGTTATCCGGATGATATAAATACCAGGTTGCATGGGCAAGATATTTTTGACCCGATATTCGTTGACTCCGGTTTCGGCCTTTTCCTGTTGTTGCACTACCAAATTGCCGAGTACATCGAATACCCTAATCAAATACTCGTTTGGGAGGGAGGAAAGCTTACGAACCATTAATTCGCCACTAAACGGGTTGGGGTACACCTCTGGAGGCATTTCCCGGTTGGCATTTGCGCCCCTCGGTGCGGACGTTCCGAACGCGGCAAGTTCTTCTTCCAACAGATAGCCCATATATGCTTTGGTGGTAAGTGGATCTGCGTTATTGCCCAAACGGATGTAAGTGCTGTGGCCCAATTGACGTTTTGTCGTGAGGCCGGCATATTCACCCCCGAAATACAAGATGGAGCTGTTGAAAAAACACTTTTTCACGACTTCATCATCCGGCGAGCCATAGGTCTTTATCGCCTCGTAAATTCCATTTTTATTGATTTTACCCAACAAAATATCTTTCCCGCCTCCGCTCACCAATACCTGACCATCCATGTTAAGGCTTCCGGTGAACGTCATGGCCAAATAGACATCGTATTCCCCATCATAAGTTACATCCACCTCGCCTTCTATCACCGGCAGGATAATCTTCTTCACCCACAGCAACGCGCCATTCTTATCCAACGTGAGCAAGACCAGCCCATCCGTGGACAGTGTATAAGCCGTGCTCTTGTAATTGACCGAGCCAATACCCTGGAACAAGTACGTGGTCCGGGAATAGTCATCCGGGCTTATTGATTTGACGAACCGTACTGTCCCCGAAGTGGAGAGACTGGAAACCGCCAACTGTAGCGGGTTTTGGTCGGCCAATTGAAAGGTGAACATTCCGCCAGCATTCAACGCCAATTGGCCTTGTCCGTTTAGAGAAACCCAAGTCGAATTGCTCGTACCAGAGACCAAAAAATTGCCGTCCCCAGCGCGGACTTCCAGCTTAGAGTCTGCCTTGACATTTTGAATCGTTTGCAGGTTGGTGATCACCCCGTCGAGGCCGACCACAGCGATAAACCCGGCCAATGTTGATGAGGTTTGCATAGTAACAGCATCAAAGTTCAGGTTGCCGCGAAAGGTGCCGGTCACGACGATCTGACCATCCGATTGTGCCATCGCAGCAACCATCAACAGGTCATTGGACGAAAACACGTGTTCCCAAGTATTCTGCGGAGTCTCACAATGCAGGGAGATCTTGTTGGCATCTATTTTTTCCATATACACCAGCGTCTCGGTATCCCAATTATCTTCATAAAACAAGAAGTCGGGTGCCTTTTGGCGACTTTCGAAGCGCATCTTGTAAGTATAGTCCAAGGTGCTGGTCTTTCCATCAGCCGATTGAAGCAGGCCTTTAGGGTTGGAAGCACCTTCGCTACGCACGAAACCGAAATTTTTTAAGAAATCGCTTGCGCCGTTGGCTGGATTAAAGACGTGGGTAGATTCGCCGCCCGGGGAGGACAAATTATACGTCTTGTCATATATTTCATCAATAGGGATGGGAAACAGCAATTCTTCACCTTCATAATTTGGGCAGACGATTACATCGGGTTCATCTTCATACTGTTGCAATTGGCATCCAGAAACAACGCCAGGTTCAGCGGATAAAGGGTCTGAGCAAGCGACAGTTTCGATGTCAGTGACTGATATCACCTCAAAGTTGAACCTACAGTAAGTGACAAACATACAACGCACCTTATATCCGTTTGGATCATTGCTGTTGTAAAGATCGGTCAATTTTTTGACCAATTTTCCCAAATCGCTGAACTCAAAATCAGGGTGCGCAGCTTTCATTTGATCGTACCAATAAATCAACTGGAGCGCATTGTACCGTCTGGCCTCACAGTCGAGATTAAAATTGGAAAGGTCTATGCCTTCGGGCAATTTACCGCAGAGAATTTCGTCATAGAAGAGTCCACAGTCCAGCTTGACACAGTTATCGGTCCACGGCGTGATGGTTCCATCGCCGTGTATCGGCAATGGTGTAAAAGTGATTTCGAGGGTGGCTTCGCAATATTTTACCTTGTCGCAGTTATCTAGATTTTTCGAGTTGAACAGATTTATTAGTTGCTCAATATAATCGTCAGGGTATAAGTTGCCTTGCAAAGCAGTATTCAGCATCATCCCATATTCCAAGGCCCGCACCGTTTTCTTGTTCATTTCTATCCATCCTACGCTTTGAGTGCCACAAAACCTTTCCACTGCACAGGGATGGTTAGTAGCGTTTCCAAAGTCGAACCCAGGGGTCTCTTTCAGTCCTTCTTCCTCAATAAGCTCTCCATGGCAATATAGGTCATATACACAAGAAGTGCCATCAAAATGGTTGAATTTCCGGCTCAAGTCAGCAATTGCAAGCCGCACTACAAAATGCTCCACACATTGACCAATACGTATTTCAACATGATAACTTATGTTGCCAGACAATTGCCCGATGGTCACTGCAAAATTCGACTGCGTACTAATTGGCCCCACCTGGATGCTCTCGTTGAATACCTGCACCTTTTCGTTCAGGGGATTGAATATCGCATAGGTCACGCTGCCGCTTTGCCCGATGCCGGAACAAACGTTCACCCGCCCGGTTTCCACCGCCTCTATGTTTTGTAGGTGGACGCATTGGGCGACCTGACAGCCCCGGGCATCGGTCACCGTGACGCAATAGTCATTCGTATTGACATCGGTCAATTCGCTGGCCACCGCTCCATTGCTCCAGGCGTAACTGTAAGGCGGGTTCCCGTTGGAGACCACTACGTACACCTTGCCCTTGCCCCGGCAGCCAGATACAGCCTGGAGCAACTTGATTTCCAACGGCTTGAGCACGATGTTCTTAAAAACCGAGGCACCACAGTAGTCGGTCACTGTCACTGTGTACGTGCCCTCTCCTAATCCGGCCTGGTCCTCCTGGTCGGATGGCAGGTCAAGGCCTGTCCAATGGAAAGAATAGGGCGGGATGCCGCCTTTCACGGTCAGGTCGATGCTGCCGTTCTTGGTGTTTGGGCAGGGATGCGCTACCGCCGGGTTGCCGACTTGCAGGGGCATATCCGGCACCACGGTCGGCACCTCGAAACATCGGACCACGCTGCAATCAGACCCCGCAGCGGTGATGGTCACGCAGTAGGTGCCGGGCGCAAGGTGTGCTCTTTCCGAGTAATAGGCATTGTGGTCCTCGGTGCCGTCCTCCCAGGCGAAATCGTACTGATCGCCTCCCGTATCGTTGGCATACACCCCGAGGTAGCCACTTTCGCCATTGTCGCAGGAGGGCAAGATCACTGGCTCCACTGCCGGGGAATGTTCGGACTGCACCTCGAAACACTGCGAGCCAGTACACCCGTGGGCATCCGTAGCCACCAGGCAGTAGGTGCCGGGGCCAATATCCGTGGGTTCGCCACTGAGTGGGTTGCCGTCCGCGTCGAACCATTGCCGGGTATAAGGCGGTACTCCACCGCTCTGACTTAGGCTCAGTACCTTGATCACCCCGTCGGTGGCATCGCAGGCCGATGGTGCCGACACGATGGCATTCACTTCCAGCTGGATGGCCGGGCAGGGTTGCAGGGCAAACGACTGCACGGATACACAGTGATAGGCATCCGTGACGGTGCATTTATAATTGCCGACTGCCAGACCAGAGAACGGGTTGGCACTGGTCCCATTGTCCCACTGGATTTGATACGGCTCCATGCCATTGGTCATGGTCAGCGAGATCGCTCCATTCGCCATACCCGATGTCGGGTAATGCACATCGGCTACTACCTGCAAGAGGCACTCCCCTACCTCGATACAATCGTAAAAAGAACAGCAGTCGTACTTTACCTCTACGCAGTACAGCCCCGCTGGCAGGTCGGCCAAGTCTTGGGAATCGCCGACCTCCTCGCCCACCGCATTGGTCCACCGGAAGGTCATGCCGTCGGTGTTGCCTGCGATAATCATCTTGATGGAACCGGTCTTTTCACCCGGTGCGGAACTGGTAATATCGTAGGTTACTTCATTGGAGGTAAAGCAAGGTGGACCGTTGGATTCGCTTTGATTGGACGCGACCACCATATGGCAGTTGCCCACCCGGAACTTATGCACAGCATCGGCTCCCTGTGCCGGACCAGCAGACCAAGAATTGGCACCAGTCCGATGTGGCACGTAAAAAGTCGAACCAGTACCAGTATTGCAGGTAGAAGGTTCAGGCAAATCTAGTAGCCGATTACCCTGCCCTACTGCATTACCCTGCAAATCTTCTCCTTCAAAAAATACTTCATAACACGCATCTTCGATAAAGTTAATTGTGCTGAATTGAAATTGCCAGCGCGTATTGTCCGAACCAGGCACCGTCGTCCCTACCACAAAATTATTGACAAAGGGTGGTAGTTTAGCTTTTACCACACGCATTGGTTCGCTGGCTACCGCATAGATGGTTACTACTTGATTAAATATAGATAATGGGTTTTTACGGGTTCCCCCTGCCAAGCGGAGCTGGCCTGCCGTTGCGTCTTGGCTGTTCCACTCCCGATAGTATATCTGTTCATCATTTGATCCTCCACTGCCGGAGTAGATGCCTACAGAACGGATAAAGGGTTTGAAGTTGTCTATTTTGAAATTGACCGGATTTAGAATTTCATAAGGGTTACCATCAATATCAGTTACTTTTGATTTAATCTCGTAATTACCATCTACATAACGAGCGTCCCAAGGGTAACTGGCTAAAGAAAGAGACGTCCCCATCTGATGGGTTTTCTCAATACGCAAATAGAAATCTGGAAAAAGATAATAATCATGTGGGTGTCCATTCCCAATTGTAAAAGTTCCTACCGAATTTGTTCCAGTAATATTATCACCGTTAGATCGATAAGCAAATGGCACTATTCCCATGCTATTCTGTGACAAATCGCCATAAGAATTGATAATTGTGGTTGGAGTAATCTGTGCTTGGCCTTGCGGGTCAATTACGAATTTAGGGGTGCAGAAGCGATTTGTCCCCCCCCCCTTCATGATTTTATGAGGTTGTTGATCATGATATTCCAACGGAATGCAAGCAGTATTCCCCGTAGGAAGT
>JAYUXG010000611.1:0-2863 GCA_043753125.1 Saprospirales bacterium
GCATGAAGCACATTTTTGCCTTTTTCTTTCTGCTTATTATGCTGCTGAATGTGGCCATCCCTGCGGTGGGGCAGTTGCACGGGGTTGATAAGTACGAGCTGGCCAAAATGAGTAAGGACGATGAGGGCAAGGCCGAAAAGGAAAAAGAAGGTGAAAAAAAGACGGAAGAAGAATCTTTGGCCTTTGCCCATTACAGCGGTCCCAAACCTGGCGCCTTCCATCTGGGAAAGTGCCAAAAGTCGTTGTTCCCCCCCGACGATTTCCCGGTCACGGAGTCATATGCCTCCTTGCCGGAACTGCCTCCGGACGCGTAAATTTCTCCCTGCACTGCGGATTTTTTGACAGATTCGATCCAAGCGTTTTGGATGGCTAACACTGTCGTCTTGCTGAAGGCAAGTTATTGTTAGGCAAATCTCCACCTGCTTCCTCCGCCTATCCTGGGTATCCGCCCATTATCTACCCATTATTTTGTCTAATGCTGCCCTTTCGAAAGACAGGTATTTCCATGCTCTCCATTGGCTATTGGTAGCCAGTGCTGCGGCCTGTTTTTGGCCAACTTGTTCGTCCGCAGTCTTCTCATCGATTATAAATACGCTACAGCATAATGAACAATAAATCAGCTTATTTTAAAACGGATATTCTATCCGGCCTGGTCGTTTTTCTGGTTGCCCTGCCCCTTTGCCTGGGCATAGCCCTGGCCAGTGGCGCACCGCTGTTTGCCGGCATCATCGCCGGCATTATCGGTGGCATCATCGTTGGCCTACTGAGCAATTCCAACCTGAGTGTTTCGGGGCCCGCTGCCGGGCTTACCGCTATTGTGCTGGTGGCCATCAGCAGTTTAGGCTCCTATGAGACGTTTTTGCTGGCCGTGGTGCTGGCGGGCGGGCTGCAAATTTTGCTGGGTTTAGCCAAGGCCGGCACCGTATCCAACTACTTTCCTTCCAACGTTATTGAAGGGATGCTGACCGCGATTGGGGTTATTATTATCCTGAAGCAATTGCCCCACGCTATCGGCTACGATGTGGATAATGAAGGCGATTTTTTCTTTATCGAGGCTAATACCAACCACAATACTTTCTCGGCGATTATTGACGCCGTCAACTACTCCCATGTGGGCGCGATCATCGTTACCTTGATTTCGTTAGGCATTTTAATCGCCTTCAACAAGATCGATTTTCTGAAAAAGCTGAAAGTGGTGCCCGGCGCCCTGATCGCCGTGATCGCCGGGGTACTGATCAATGAAGTATTTAAAATGTCTGGTTCCAACCTGGCTATTTCCCAGGACCACCTGGTCAATCTGCCGTTACCCAAGTCTTTTAACGATTTTATCGGGCAGTTCTCCACACCCAATTTTGCGGCCATTACCAATCCGCAGGTCTGGATCGTCGCGGCTACCATTGCGGCGGTGGCCAGCATTGAAACCCTGCTGTGCATCGAGGCCTCCGACAAGATGGACCCGCTGAAACGCTATACCAACACCAACCGCGAGCTGTTTGCCCAAGGGGCAGGCAACATGTTAAGCGGTTTGATCGGCGGTATGCCGATGACGTCGGTGATCGTTCGCACATCGGCCAATATCAATTCCGGCGGCCGCACCAAAGTGGCTACGATCGCACACGGCATCTTTCTGCTGATCGCCGTAGTCAGCATCCCAACTATTCTCAACCGCATTCCATTGGCTTGCCTGGCGGCTATCCTGTTGATGATCGGCTATAAACTGGCCAGTCCGAAAGTGTTCAAACACATGTGGGCAAGCGGCAAGTACCAGTTTGTCCCTTTTATTGTGACGGTCCTGGCAGTTGTATTTACCGATCTGCTCAAAGGAGTTGCTATTGGTCTGGTCGTCAGTGTGTTCTATATTTTAAGGGCTAATCTGAAACTGGCCTATTTCTTTAAAAAAGAGAAATACCACGTCGGCGAGGGGATTACTATAAAACTGGCGCAGGAAGTCTCGTTTTTAAATAAGGCAGCGATCAAGCAAACCCTGAATCACTTGCCTGAAAACAGCAAACTCCTGATCGATGCTTCCGATAGCTTCTACATTGATCATGATGTACTGGAACTGATCCGGGATTTCATAGAGATCGGTTCACAGGATAAAAATGTCGCGGTCACGTTGGTGGGCTTCAAGGAGCAGTACAACATGGCTAATTCTAATCACGTCTCTTCGAAGGAAGAAGTATATAAAATGGAATCGGTATGAAAACGCATAGTTCTGTCACTCAAGCAACGATCACGCCTGCTCAGGCCCTGGAATTTTTAAAGGAAGGGAATCAGCGCTTTATCAATAATCTGAAGGTCAACCGTAATCTGCTGCAACAGGCTAACGAAACCCACAACGGCCAGTGGCCCTTTGCCGTGATCCTGAGCTGTATCGACAGCCGCACGTCAGCAGAATTGATCTTCGACCAAGGTTTGGGCGACGTATTTTCCATCCGGATCGCTGGCAATGTCATCAATACCGACATCATGGGCAGCCTGGAATTTGCCTGCAAAATAGCCGGTTCCAAGTTAATCGTGGTGCTGGGCCATACCAACTGCGGGGCCATCAAAGGCGCCTGTGACCACGTGGAGATGGGTAACCTGACGGAATTACTGTCGAAGATCCAACCGTCGGTCTATCAGGAAAAGATGACGACCGACCCGGACGAGCGCAATTCTTCTAATCCGTCCTTTGTGGAAAACGTCACCGACCTCAACATAAAACGCTCCGTTACCGCCATCGTCAATCGAAGTTATATTCTGGAACAGATGGTAGAGCGGGGAGAAATAGCCATTATTGGCGCCAAGCATCATCTGGATACCGGTACAGTTTTCTTTTTGGAGGATACCTGGGTATCCAACAAAGAAGAAGTCAAGGCCC
>JAYUXG010000612.1:0-2861 GCA_043753125.1 Saprospirales bacterium
GGTGCCGCACTGCGTTCCGGACGTAATGGCCGAACTCGGCATCCTCAGCCTGGAAATACAGCGGATGCCCAAGCAGGCTGGTGCCACTTTCTTCCACCCCAAAGATGCCCCTTACCTCGCCGTGGTGACCCCCAGCACCCACGATATGAGCACATTGCGTGGGTGCTGGGAAGAAGACCGGACCCTGACGCAGCGTTTTTTCAACGAAATGCTACAGCAGCCCGGCGATGCTCCCTATTTCTGCGAACCCTGGGTCAACCGGATGATGCTGGAACAACATTTCCATTCACCCGCCATGTGGAGCATTTTCCAACTACAAGATTTGCTGGGTATGGACGGACAACTGCGCCGCGAAAACCCCAACGACGAACGAATCAACGTACCCGCCAATTCAAAACATTACTGGCGTTACCGGATGCACCTTTCGTTGGAGGATTTGGCGAAGGCAGCGGCTTTTAACGGCGAACTGCGGGGGATGGTGTCGGCTAGTGGACGTGGCTGAGGAAAAGGACAGGGCCAACGCAAAGGGTTGAGGCAACCTCACTTCGCCCAAGTGTTGTACTTCAAAATACAATAGATGGCCCGAAAGGCATCGCGCCAACCGATCTTTTTGCCCTCGGCGTAGGTACGACCGTAGTACGAAATCCCTACTTCGTAAATACGCACTTTTGGCACCCGGCTGACCTTGGCGGTCACTTCTGGCTCGAAACCAAAGCGTTTCTCTTTTAACTCCAACCCCTTTAGCAAGTCTGCCCGGAACATTTTATAACAGGTTTCCATATCCGTCAGGTTAAGGTTCGTAAAAGCATTGGAGACCGTGGTCAGAAATTTGTTGCCGATGCTATGCCAGAAAAATAGGATGCGGTGCGGCTGACCACCCATAAATCGGGAGCCAAAGACCACATCGGCGTGGCCATCCAGGATAGGGCGCAACAGAATATTATATTCTTCGGGGTCATATTCCAGGTCAGCATCCTGGATGATGATGTAGTCGCCCGCCGCGTGTTGGATGCCCGTGTGCAAAGCCGCGCCCTTTCCCTGGTTCACTGCGTGTTGCAGATAACGAATGGGCAGATCGGGATTAGCCGCCATGTAACGTTGAATGGCTCCCTCCGTATCATCTTTCGAGCAATCATTGGTGATAATCAACTCCTTTTGGAGGTCCCCGATCAGTTCTACTGCCTTTACTTTGTCCAGAATACGGTGAATCGTGCGTTCCTCATTGTAGGCAGGAATGACGATAGAAAGAATTTGGCTCATGTTTTGTGCCGGTATCGGCGGGTTTAGCCGCCGTTTTTGGGAAGGACGAGAGTGAAAATGTTGTCTTTAGGGGGCGAAAGTACGCCGTGTTTTTTACATCGTTTTACCGTGCTTTCCATCATGGCCACCAAGTTTAACTATAAATATACACAATACGAAGAACTTATGGAAAAGAATGCTCGTTAATAGGTTTGTAATCAATCTTTTAATCGCGTTTTTTCATCCATACAAAACTCTTCGTTATGGCAAACCGCATCTACAAATTCCGTCGTATCTGGCGCACCTCGCCCCGCTTGGCGGTGGCTTTTTTGCGCCGTCAAATGTCCCGCCAGGCCAAACGCATTATCACGGTCGGTGAATGGAACATCAATTGGCTCGGGGAAGAAATGCGCCCTTTCAACAGTCACGGCTAATTTTCCCTATAACCTCTTGGTTTTCAATAATTTACTAGGTTAGTAAGAAGATTAAAACCCTCCCGCAAGCGAGGGTTTTTTGTTTTCCGAATAACGGAACGTAACCCACTACAACAGTTATCGGTAAAAATGGGGGAGATATAAGCGGAACGTCAATAGTTATAACATTCAGGTCAGCAACAAAGAATTTATTTTGTTTATTCGTAGGGTTAACGTTTGCTGCCTAAGCAGATATCAAAAAAATTATTTTTCTCGAACGATTACTTAGAATCGGCATAAAATTTTATTCCATGAAATATACTGTTACTGTTTATCTGTTACTGTCATTTTCCCTGGGTGCCTATGGGCAGTCCTATCCCGAATTTAGCCCTTTGTCGGGGAGCAGCTATTATCATTTTAGTACCACCAAGGCAGGTGGAAGTATATTCTATTGTTTGCGAAGAGTGGTGGGTGACACTGCAACCAGATTTATCACCTATAAACTCAATGAAGAGGGACAGATAACAGATTCTGTTGCGCACTCGCCGGATGGAATTGATCGTTGGGGCTGGATTTCTGCGCAAGGGGAGCGGATTTTTTTCACGGCATCCGTTGGGTGGGCAGTGCGTACACCAACATCAGGCACTGCGTGTTCGAGTACGACCAGCAACTGGAACTAGTGGGGGAAACCATTGGAGCCTCCCTCACGCCCAGTACGGGTTTTATATCTTTTCAGTCAACTGGTTTTACTACGATGACCCAGATGTCTGATTTCCAGTTATATAATGACACCCTGCTGGCGGCCTATCAGTTTCTGATGGTGGACAGCCCGCTGGTATTTCAGGGGCGGCGGAATTTCTTCTTGAAAACGGGATTGGATGGTACCGTCTACGTCAAGAAAGACTTGCCGGTCAATGAGATGTACAATGTGTTTTTTGGCGACGGCAAGCTGTACGTGCAGGGCAGCACGGATGTATCGCCCTTCGTCCCGCGCGCATTGAGCGAGTTCGACTTGAATGGCGACCTGATCCGGGGGATCGATTACGACACCTGGGGTTCGGGCGAATATTTGGAAGGCTCCCTGGGCCTTTGGCACAAGGGTCGGTTTTACCTCACCTACGTCGGGAAAAACGACAACTTGCCCGGCTGCCCCACCGACAATGCCGCCATCGATGTGCGCGACAGCAGTTGGGCGGTGCTGCATCGTTT
>JAYUXG010000613.1:0-16347 GCA_043753125.1 Saprospirales bacterium
GACATGATACGACAATCAATAGATTTCCGTCAAAACAAACTCAGAATATCTTACTGTATTTCAGCAAAAAAGCCCCGGTTATCTGCGGGCCTTTGCTGGTGCCATCGGTCTCTAAATTGTAATAGCCGTCGTCGTTGCGGTCGCGGATGATGGCCACATCATCGTCGTAGTTCAGCTCGCCCAGCAGATCGAGCGAAAAGCCCTTGCCGATACTGATGCTGATGTTGTTTGTCCAGAGCACATCTACGTTTTGCGGGTTTTTCAGATAATTACTGTACAGGCTAATCGCACTATTGGCGGCCACCCGATCTTTAAAATATTTGTTGGCATACTTTACCACCAGATTAGAACCCAATTGAAAAGAGCTATTCTTGCCTTTGTCATTGCCATGAATATTGAGCGCGGCAATGCTGTCGTCAGCTACATAGATCAGGCGTGCGCTCAACGGCGAGTAGAAGATAGAGTAGTGAACGTTAGGGCGGTAGTCCAAACCAGGCGACAACCGCAACTCGATGGGCGACAAGAATTTGGCAATCACTTTATCCCTCGCATCTTGCGCCTGTAGATAGTTGCTGGCGTGGGTTTTTAACAATAAACTTTGGGCCAGGCCCTCTATGGCGACGAAGAGCTGGTCGCTGCGCAGCTTTCGACCGGCGCGGGAAGTCAAGCGCAGCAAGTCCAGGTTTTTTTGGAAACCGGTAGCATCGGTTGGCTTGGTCTTGCCCAAGCGTTGCGCCGAGAGTTGTAGGGTCAGCGCGTTCTCCCAGTACGTCATCTCTGCTATCCGATTGGCAAACAGCCCGCCGATGCCGCCCAGCCCAAAACGGCTGGCACCGCTGCCGACTCGTGGGTTGATGATGCCAATACCGGAGAGATCGAGGCCCAGGCTGCCGCCCCGCGTCCAGCCCAGTTTGATTTCTTCGGGTTTGTCTTGGGCCTGCAAGCTCAGGCCCAGCCAGCAGCAGAGTGCTGCGGCAAGGGTAAGTCTCAACGTCATATAATAAAGTTGGTTTGGTAAAAAAATAAGAAACGAAGGATTACGCACCAGGCTGTAGCAGGTCGTCTACTTGCCCATCCGGGTAAAAGACCTCCACTTTTTCGGTGGTCAACTTGCTTAACGGAATGATGATAGCGCGTTCCGGGGTCTGCAAAACCAGGGAGGTGGCGTCCATCAGGACCACTTTCCCACGCACCCCGATGATGCGGACATCATCGCCCAGCCGCACCTTATTGCGATTGTAAAAACTCGCCAAATAGTTGCTGAGCAAGTCGCGCGAGGCCAGTCCGTAGCCAAACGCAAATGCTAACGCGCCGGCACCGATGATGACCGTCAGGTTGCTGATGATAAAAGTGGTATCGATTCTAGCCTGCGACAAGGCACTGACCAAAGCGGTCAAAAACATGATGTAAAACGTGCCAGAAGCAATTATCTTGGCGGAGGGGATGCCTAAGGATCGTAAGGCAGTAAGTATCGCTTTACTCAGCAGGTCGGCCAAATAAAGCCCAATCAGAAAGAGGAAAATCGCGGAAAACAGGGCTGGCAAATAATTGATCAGATCGCGTGCCATGGCCGTAATGGCTGGGATACCCAGCATATCGGTAGCGAAGACGACGAAAGTCAGCATCAGGGTGTAATAGACCATACCGGAGAGGATGGCGGATATTTTGATGCGCTTGCCGCTGCTCTGTACTATATCAATATCGTTGAGTTGCTCCCCCATCCGATCCACTTTTAAGGCGATCAAAATCTGGTTGAGGATTTTCCGAACCGCATTGGAGATGAGGCGCCCAAGCAACAAAATGATGATCGCAATGATGACCTTCGGAATGGCTGTAGAGATATTGCCCACCAATTGTTTCGACACCCCATCTCTCAGTGCTATCAAAAAGTCCATATGTAGGAAAATTATTCTATAAACGGTTTAAGATCAATTGGCCATGTTTGCGGAAAAATTTATATTTTCACAAATAGGCAACCATTAAGGCCTTATTCGCCAATAAGGTACATCTTCGTCTACATCGGTTTGCGGCCCCTGGGAGTCGCATCCGTTGTGGGCGCAAATGTAGCGAGACACCACGTGCAGGGCATTGGGCCCAAACAGCTCTATCACCCGACTAAAAAGACAGAAGGTATCGATTTGTTGGACAACGCGGTGTTCAATTTCTGTTGGCAGCTGCTCCGAGCGACCATCCATCATGCACTGTAAGGAATTCTTGGTACCCATAGCAGATTATTTTAAGGACAGATTGGTCTGGCTGATCATTGGGCTACCAAGCGGATTATTCGGCTATTTCTCCCCCAAACAAATCTTGGTAAATAGACTGTGACCTTTGTTTGGCCCGCATAATTTGCATTTTTATGGCACTATCAGTTTTGTCCAGCACTATGCCGATATCCTTAATAGACAGGTCATCAATATATTTCATCAACAAAATGGCTTTGTCGCCCGGCGGCAGTAGTTCAAACACTTTTTCCAGCCTATTTTGCTCCATATCTAATAATACGCTGTCGGGCAGCTCCTCTATATCGTCCGTTTCGCGGCTGGTCTTACCCATATCCTCCGTGTAAATCACCGGCATCTTTTTCTTCTTGCGGATCAGATCGATGCAATAGTTATAAGTGATCGAATAGACCCAGGTGGAGAAGGAAGACAGCTCCGTGAACCGCGCCACATTTAATAATACCTTGATAAAAATATCCTGCGTCGCGTCGCGGGCCATCCCTTCATCAGCCAACATCGAAATACACTTGGCAAAGACCTTGCCCGCATAGCGCCGATACAGCACCGTGAAATACGTAGGGTCCTTATCCCGCAGATAGCGCGTGAGCAGCTCACTATCCGTAAAGTCACTCAACTTCTTGGAGGCAATAGCCGACACATCCAGTAGTTTTAAAAAATAAGAGACGCTTGACCTGCAAAGAGACGTAAAAGGAGTGAAAGTATGCAGTCAGGCCAATAAAATTTCTTAAAACCATTTAGGCAACCCTATTCAAATCAGGAAAAAAGGGTACGTGGTTTTTGAAAAATACTCAAAATGATGTTTTCCAAAAAAGGGAAAAGCCAAAAATTTCTAAAGCCAAAAAATATGTTCAGCCAAAGCAAAGCGTTTGACCGGCAGAATTCTTTGACGCGGGACAGCCCATTGCGTCACATAATTATGGCAATTATTTTTACACTTCCCGTTTCTTTGTCCAAAATCTCCTTCGGTTATGCGCCATCTGCCATTTTTGGCCTTGTTTTTCCCGTTTTGCACGTCCGCAGTCGCCCAAGCCCAACCGCAACCCTCGGTCGCTTTTCCGTTTCAGGTCACCCTGTTTACGCCCGATAGCACCGATATACAGAGCGATGCGGTATTGAGCAAGGGCAAAGTCACCGTACTGGCTTTCTGGCTGAGTACCTGCCTGCCCTGCCGGATAGAGCTGGCAGCCTACACGGCCAAGTACGCCGAGTGGCAAAGTCGGGCGGATTTCCAATTAGTGGCGATTTCCATAGATTTCCCGCAACGGTTCCCGCAAATGGCGCGGGCAGCCCGCACGTCTGGATGGGCTTTCCCGGCTTACTGGGATGCGGCGCAGGCCTTCAAAAATATCTTGCCAGGTGGGCTGAATGGCCTGCCCCAAGTATTTTTGTTCGATAAAAACGGACAGCTCGTGTGGCAGCACCGCCGCTACGTCACCGGCGATGAAGACGAATTGTTCGCCAAGATATTGGCCTTGCAATAGGGACGGCCACAGGGGTTATCAATTGGCCTGCCTTCAGTTCGTCTTGGTAGTTTCCCGCTTTCGGCCACCAGTGTCCACGGCGGCTTCCATCGTCGCCTCCACTTCCCAATTGGCCCGCAATGGTTCCAGTTTTTTTGTAAAAATCCGTTCCGGTTGCCGATGGGCATAATAGTCGCCGGTGTCCCAGCGACCATTGCCGTTGCGGTCTTCTACCAGCCGCACAGTGTAGGCAGCGGTGAGCAAGCTACTGAAAATCAGTCTTTTGTCAGTGAGTTCGGCGGTAAAGCGGCGTTGTTCCACTACCTCGTTGCCATTGATCAACTGTAGCAAGTAGCGATTATTGGGCAGCAGTCGACTGACGGTCAGGTTCAGACCGCCCAGCTGTTTTTCGGAAAGCACGGTAAAAACCTGCCGCAGGGTGTCGGTATTACTTACCCCGTAAAAATCGGTGACCGCGCCTGGCAGCAGCACGAGCGAATACACCTTGCCCGCTTGCCACGGCAAGGTTAGGTTTAGACGCCGCAGCACCACCGAATCCGCGCGCGCGCCGAAGCTGGCTACGCGGCCACTATCCACCGTAAACAGCCAGCGGGCAGTATCCACCACCACAATGGGCGCGGAAAAGTTCAACACACCTGGCCTAGTTGGATTTTGGTTGACGTTTCTCGGAGGCGGGGCCTGGCTGGGTTTTGCTGCCGCAACGGGTTGCGTGCGGCGGTTACCAGTGCTGCCGACCGCTGGCGGGACACTTTGGGCGAAACCGAGCCGATAGCTCTTGAAAAAATCGTCGCGGGAGAGGTCGCGCACGGGGACGGTATCGCCCCTGGCCAGCAACCGCCAAGCAGTGGATGCCGACAGATCGTACCAGACCAGCAACGTGTCCAGGTCTTTTTCGGCCAACAATTTCAAGCCGGACACTTCCGGTTCCACGCGCAACGGAATGGAGTCCGGCGGGCCGGTGTAGGTCAGTTTAAGGAGGCCGTAGCGGTTGGCGTTGCGCTCGAACAGCCGAAAGCGAGCCTGATCCTTGAACAACCGCAGGGCCGTAATCCGGCGCATCGAAATCGGCGATATGGTCAGCACCGTATCCGCAAAAGCCACGCTTTCGTTGTCACTATTCCATTTCAGATTTTGGTCTTTATCTTCCAAAGCCACCATCTTGAACCGCCCCGCCCGTACGTTTTGGAAAAGAAATTGGCCATTCTTATCGGTTTTGGCCAAGTAAAAAGGCTTTTCCAGGCGGGCCACACTATCGCTCAGATTGTCGTAGAGCATGATCGAGATATTCTCCAGCGGGTCGCCGGTGAAGCCGTCCTCTACGCGTCCGGGCACGGTCAGGCTGTCGATGAAGTCGCCGGTCGAGAACACAAAGCGGAGGTCTTTAGCGGCGTTGCCCTCATGCAAGTCTTGCACCGCGCTGCCAAAATTAATCGTGTACGTCGTATTGGGGCGCAGTACCTCGCCTTCGGCAAACTTCACAGTGACCGTCTTGCCTTTGAGCGTGATCTCCGGGCGCTTGGACGGTGGCGGCGAGATCAGTACCTGCGTCTGCTGCTCTTTCAACACTATCCATTCGTCAAAGGTAATCTGGAAACGCGATTCCTGGAAGCGGGTACTAAAATTGGGCGAGCTGGCCACCGAGTCCACTTTGGGTGGCGCAGTATCCTTGGGGCCGCCCGTAGGAATACCCTGCCGGGCGCAGGCAAAAAGAGCGAGCACCGCCAGAAGTATTGCGGTGGGCAGATGATATCGTGTCATGGTTTTGCAGCGTCAAGTAGGTCCAAGTTTCGATTGGCCACAGCGCATGGCACAAAGAATCTGTGGATGAGTGTGTCGACCACCAACCGAAATTGGCATAAACCCAGCGTCAAAGATAAGATAACGCGGTTTGTTCACTGCCTGTGGCGCAAAAAGGAAAATCTGTTGCACTGGCATGAACTTTTTCGCCCGTCTTATCCTTTTGCGACACGAAGAAGCAGACGACGTACCTTCACCGCCAAGCGAAGGTGATTATGTGCTAAATTTTGCTCCACCCGTTAAAAATAAAAAAATATATGGCCAAAGAATGGACGCTCGGCGATAAAGGCCCGTCATTAAAAAAAGAAGCCGAATTTGCGGTATTGGTTAGCCTCATCACGCCGGACGTGACGGAGCCGCAGGCCCACGAATACATGGATGAACTGGAATTCCTGGCGTTGACCGCTGGTGCTACCGTCGTGAAACGGTTCACCCAGCGGCTACCCCACCCAGAACACCGTACCTTTATCGGCAGTGGCAAGGTAGTCGAGATAAAGCAGTACCTGGACCGGCACGAAGAAATCAACATGGTCATTTTTGATGATGACCTTACTGGGCGGCAGACTAATACTTTGGAAGAAGCTTTGAAGGTAAAGATCGTGGATCGCTCGACCCTGATCCTGGATATTTTCGCCGACCGCGCCCAGACTGCCCAAGCCAAGGCCCAAGTGGACCTGGCCCAGATGAAGTACTTATTGCCGCGTCTCCGTGGATTGTGGACGCACTTGGAGCGGCAGGCTGGCGGCATCGGGATGCGCGGGCCAGGGGAGACGCAGATCGAGACGGACCGTCGTATTGTGCAATATCGGGTAAAGATATTGGAGGGCCGTCTCCGCGACATTGACCTGCAAGCACAGACCCAGCGTAAGACGCGGGGCGAACTGATTCGGGTTGCGCTGGTCGGCTACACCAACGTTGGCAAGAGTACGATGCTCAACTTATTGAGCAAAGCAGAGGTGCTGGCCGAGAACAAGTTGTTCGCCACGCTCGACACCACGGTGCGCAAGGTAGTCTTTGGGCAAATCCCCTTTTTGCTGTCCGATACGGTCGGTTTTATCCGCAAATTGCCCCATCACCTGATCGAGAGTTTTAAAAGCACTCTGGATGAGGTGCGCGAGAGCGATATCCTGTTGCACGTGGTGGATGTAGCGCATCCGCAGTTTGAAGATCAGGTCCGCACAGTGCAAAAGACGTTGGAAGAGTTGAAAGTGGGGGAGAAACCTACGCTCATGATCTTCAATAAAATAGACCTGTACCGGGAACGCTACTTCGACGATCTGGTGGATGCTGCGACCCGCGTGGAACTGGAAAGTGAGCTACGTGAACGACTACTGCATGCCTATGGGGAGAACGTTTTCATTTCCGCCCTGACTAAGGAGGGCATTGACGATTTTCGCGAACGGCTGACCCGGTTGATCAAGGAAGCGTATGTGATCCGCTATCCGCATCAAGTCAAAGCTTGGTCCTAAAAGTTGTTGAAAAACTGATAAGGACCAAGTGAACAATAAGTTAGCACAATGTCGCTTATCTGAGTTGTCATTCCGACGCTGGGAGGAATTTACTCAAGTGGTTGATTATCAATTACACCGGGGCATCCCGATTACTTCGGGACTCCTGACGTCGGAATGACATTTGGGTTGGTGAAAGTTCATAAGTTATTCTTTACGCAGAATCAAGTTTCAAATGCAACACAAACTTTAGGGTCTCGGTCAGCCCACTTTCACTGATTTTCATCCAGTAAATGCCCGCTGGCAAGTTGCCGATGGGCACTTCCAAACGGTTACTCTCTAACTGTGGGCTATTCGTCAGATCATACACTAACCTACCAGTCGAGCTGAATATTTGCAGGGATGCCATGTTTGGTTCTTTGGCCTTTGATGTCAAAACAATGGAATTGCCCGATACAGGGTTGGGAACGGGTACATAGCCCCCAACTTCTCCATGATAGTTAACGGCTCGTATGCCCAGTTCCTTGGTTTCGCCGCTTCGATCTATTCGACTCAACCGATAGTAGTTATTGCCAGGACTGGGCTGCTCATCGGTCAAAGTATAAGTGTTGGTAGAAGAGGCATGGCCAGCCTCCACGGTAGCTAAGCGTTCAAACTGTAAGCCCTTGGTGGCCCGCTCTACAACAAAGTAATCGTTGTTTATTTCTTGCGCCGTTGTCCAAGCCAACACCACTGCCTCTTTGGCAGCCTTGGCATCGAACGCCGTCAGTTCCACGGGTAGGGCTTGGTCATACACGTAATTCATGCACTCTCGGTCTTTGGCACTAATGGCATTGCAACACGTGATAAACATATTGGCGGTAGGGAAGGTCGGCAAGTGATCCATGTGCAGGGAGTGGGTCAGCTCGTGGGTGAGCAACTTGCTCATACTCCGTCGCGTCCAGGCAAGCGCGGGCACCATTGTTGACGACGGCATATCCCCAGGCGGCATTGAACCAAGTGTCGCTCTTGTAGGTATGCGTATTGCTTAGTGTATAGCCACCGCCAATGCCATAGGTGCCGGCGCAAGCCGCCAAGTCGAGTAATTCATTGCAGGGGTCCTCAAAAAACACGATGATGGTTTGGATACCATTCAGGGCATTGGAAAAATTGACGAAATCAAGTCCTGCCACCGAGTTATCGCTACAGTCGGGCGTAAAATTAGTAGCACCACCAGAGATCAAGTCCAGACCGGGGTATTCTGCGTTGAGGGTGGTCAAGGTACCATTAAGGCGATCTGCCGCATCGGCGGGCGCATTGGTGACATCATAATATACACGGATAGTGGGATTTAGCCAACGCCCCAAGCCAGTACCCAGGTCAAAATCGCAACCGAATTAGCGTGGGTGTCAAAAGAAAATAATAGCCCGATAAAGAGCAGCGAAGATAGGAAATAGCGCATAGCATAAAGTTTAAAACGTGACTAAGGGAGGGGGCGTTAAAGACAAAAAAACTTATGCCAATCGTGTGTATTCTACCCTGCCTTATACTTTTTGCCAAATGGCCAAATACCGCCGGATCGCCTCCCGGTTTTCCCGGTACACCTTAGCCCCCCGCGTAGCGGTCACGATGCTGCACGGCACTTCCCTGGCCACTTCCCGCTGTGATAGCCCCCGGTCAAAGGCATCAAAAATGCGCCACCGCTCCACCATCAGGTTGCGCTCGTGTTCGGTGAAAGTGAGTTGCAGCAGCTCTTCAAAATCAGTTGCGGAGCGGGCGGCTTGAAAAAGTGGGTGGAGCATTTATGCGGGTATAATTGGCTGCCAATGATGATAAGATGTAGGACTAATGCTGGTTCTTTTGGGTGATACTGATCCAAGACTTGTCAAATCCTAAGGCAGTCAATACTTTATCTTTATCCAAGGATTTAGGTTGCTTGATTCGGATAATCAGGCTCTTTTCGAATACCTCTTCGATAATAGTGAATTGTGAACCATGTGGTTGCCAAGTAAACCTATGTGTTGCCGTTGATTTTTCAAGTCCTTGAAGATTAGCATTTTTATTCCAAGTCCACACGAATAGTTCAGGGTCATAGCGGATAGTTTCAAATTCAAAAACAACGACCTCAGTCAAATCATTGGACTTTATCAAAACAACAGTCCTAAGATTCTGAAACTTTTCTCGGATTGCCGATACACGCTCGTTCCAGATTTCCAAAACAGATTTGCCAACTGCATTCGCATCTGCATTAGTGTCAATTGTCTCGCCAAAGGAATAAACTGGAGAATTTCTTCCCGAAATAAGTCTGACCTTCAATTGCTTGGCTGGGTGCGATGACTTGACGGTTTTCGCACCCCATGCCGTATTTCCAAGGATTACGTCATCAAGCCCTACATTGGAGGGTCTCCAATCCGCACCAATGCTGGAGGCAAAAATCGCTTCCCACTCCGGGCCTTCCAAGATTGGTTTACCTTTGGAGGCAAGCAGATAAATGATCTCCTTTCCCACCAAAAAAGGGAAATCTTTTGGAAAGTCATTCAGGTGAAATTTTGGCAGCGATTTCTCCACTGTCCTTAATTTTGGCAATTTCCTTTCCATTTAGCCGGCGTTGTATGACACCTCGTACTCCCTTAAAACCGAGGCCATGTCTAGTGTGGTAGCTACATAGGGCAGCAATTTTAAAATAGTAGCTTTCACAATATTTACGGGAACAGCATTGCCCGCTTGTTTCCTTGCCTGCGGATCATTATTGATTATTTTGTAGGTGTCTGGAAAGCCCTGTAAGCGGAACATTTCTCTTGGGGTTAAGCGCCTTTCGCCATTTACAAGCAAATAATTGTAGGATGCTCCAGCGCGTAGAGCACACGAATAGGGATAAGAACAAATATTGCCCGCCTTATTTTCATGCCAAATGGATAATTTATAAGCCGATGTATGTCGCTCTTTGCGTTTGTTTTTAATGTAATCTGACGCATAGTGCTTCTTATCAACTATATTTTCCAGTATTTCATTAAGTGGTTGAAATGGTTTTACAGGGGAAGGGTAAGAAAATATAATTGGATCTTGGTGCCCAACGATCAACACCCGTTCTCTTTTCTGCGGCAAGCCATAGTCCAAAGCGTTTAAAACGGCATACTGGACATGATATCCTAAGTCTTGCAGGGTTTTTATGATCACTTTTAGTGTTTGCCCCCCATTGTGCCCGACGAGTTGTTTTACATTTTCCAGGATAAACGCTTTTGGTCGTTTTTCTTGTAAAATGTTGGCAATGTGAAAAAACAGGGTTCCTCGGGTATCATCAAACCCTTTCATCTGCCCAATAATGCTAAAAGGCTGGCAAGGGAAACCAGCGAACAATAGTTCATGGTCGGGAATGATTTTGGGATCGATCTTGGTTATATCGCCCACAGGTCGGTGACCAAAATTATTTTCGTAGCTGTCTTGGCAGTACGGATCGATGTCAGACGAGAATACACATTCAGCAAGGAGGTTATTTTCGGAACACGCTTCGCGCATGGCCACATGAAAGCCACCGATGCCGCAAAAAAGATCAATAAACCTTAGTTTTTCCATGAATCGTGCTTTTTAAAACTAACACCATAAACTGCTTGGAGCCACCCAACTAGTTCCGCAAAGGCTTCCCGTTCTCCAACATAAACTGGATGCGCTCCAAAGTCTTCGGCTCGCCGCACAAGCTCATGAAACACTCACGCTCCAAATCCAGCAAATATTGCTCCGATACGTACTGCGCCGAGGTCAGGTCGCCACCGCAGAGTACGTCGGCTACCTTCTTGGCGATCTTTACATCGTGTTCGCTGGCGTAGTGACCCAGCAATAGCGAATGCGCTGCTACGTACAACGCGCCCAGTCCGGTGCGGCCCAGCACCCACACATCCTTGCGCTGGATGGGCTGCACATAGTCCTCCGCCAAAGTAAGGGCTATTTTTTTCGCCTCGCTGATGTTGCGGGCCGCGTTCGGCACCACATGGTCTTTTTCGGGCAATAGGTAGCCAAAATTGAACGCCTCGTGGGCCGAAGTGGCCACCTGCGCCGTGGCAATAGTCTTGAACTTATTGATTAGGCTCGGTATCTGCACATCGCCTTCCCGGCTGATTTCGTTGGACAGCCGCACCGCGAACTCTTTGGTGCCACCCCCGCCGGGGATAATGCCCACCCCTACCTCGACGAGACCGATATAACTTTCGGCCGCCGCCACCACCGCATCGGCGTGCATGGAGAACTCACAGCCGCCGCCAAACACGTAGCCCTGCGCGGCCAGCACCACCGGGATAGCCGAATAGCGGATGCGCATGGAGGTCTGTTGGAACAGGTTGACGGCTATATTCAGTTCGTCCCATTCCTGTTGGTAGGCCAGCATGGCAATCATCATCAGGTTGGCACCCACGGTGAAGTTTTGGGCGTTGTTACCGATCACCAGCCCTTTCCAACCCTGCTCCTCGGCGATCTGGATGCTGTCGTTGATGCCGCGCAGGATGCCCTCGCCGATGGCGTTCATCTTGGACTGGAACTCGAGGCATAGGATGCCGTCGCCAATATCGTGCAGCGTACACTCAGAGTTTTGGTACACCGGCTTGGCCGAGCGGAAATTATCGAGGATGATAAATTCCGTGGCTCCCGGCAGCGGCAGGTAGGTTTTGCTGGTCAAGTCATAGTATTGACGCAGCCCGTTTTCCACCTTGTAAAAACTGGTGTGGCCGGCTTCCGCCATCTCCTTCACCCACGGGGCGATCTGTTCGCCCTGTATCTCGGCCAAGCGGATGCCACTGGACAGGCCCACCATATCCCACAGTTCAAAAGGGCCTTTTTCCCAAGCAAACCCCGCCCGGATGGCATCGTCAATGGCGTGCAGTGTGTCGCTGATTTCCGGGACGCGGTTGCTGACGTAGGCAAACAGGCCGAGGTGGGCCTTTTGCAGCAATAAAGCCCCTTTATCCTCGCTCTTGAACACGGCCTTGATGCGCCGGGGCAAGTCATCGATCTGCTTCAATGTGTCCAGAATGAGCAACTTCTCCTTTTGCGGCGGGCCGTACTCTAGGGTACTTAGGTCCAAAGACAGAATGACCGGGCGGCCCTTCGCGTCCTTTTCGTTGGTCTTTTTGTAAAAACCCTGCCCGGTTTTGTTGCCCAAAAATTTATTGTCGATCAAAAACTGAAGATAGCCGGGAATCTCGAAAGTGCTGGCCTGCTCGTCATCGGGGCAATTTTGCTTAATACCGTTGAGGACGTGTACGGCGGTGTCCATACCGACCAGATCGCCAAGCCGGAACGTACCGGTTTTGGGGCGGCCCACCGCCGGGCCAGTCAGGGCATCCACGGTGTCGATGGAGAGGCCAAACTCTTGGGTGAGTTGATAAATCTTGGCCATCGCGTACACACCCACGCGATTGGCAATAAAGGCGGGCGTGTCCTTGCACAACACAGTTTGCTTGCCCAGCTGTACGTCGCCATAGTGCATAAAGAAATCGGTGACGGCCGGGTCGGTCTCTGGCGTGGGAATCACTTCGAGCAGCCGCATATAGCGGACGGGATTGAAAAAGTGCGTCCCGCAAAAGTGCTTTTTGAAATCGTCGCTGCGGCCCTCGGCCATCAGATGGATGGGAATGCCAGAGGTATTGGAAGTGACCAACGAGCCGGGGCGGCGATGCTTTTCCACTTGCTCAAACACCTGTTTCTTGATGTCCAGCCGCTCCACCACCACCTCGACGATCCAGTCGCAGTCTTTGATCTTGGGCATATCGTCCTCAAAATTGCCGACGGTGATCCGCGTAGCAAATTTGGTGTCGTAGAAAGGTGCGGGCTTGGCCTTCAGGGCGGTTTGCAGGGCGGTGTTGGCGACCACATTGCGGACACCGCCGCCCAGCTCGCCCATGAGCGGCACCGGCGGCGTGGGGCTGCCTTCTTTGGGCATCGGCGGTGGGGGCACAATATCCAGTAACAAGACTTCGAGACCACAGCCGGCCAAGTGGGCGGCGATACCGGTTCCCATGAGGCCGGAACCCAGGACGGCGACTTTGCGGATGCGCTTATGGAGCATTTTTGAGTTATAAGTTATAAGTTATGAGTTATGAGTTATGAGTTGGCCTGGCCCGCCTACTTACCGTGGACCTTAGCGGGTAAAGCGGATTTTCGCTGCGCGAAGGTAGTGCGGGAGCAAAAGATTTTTCCATCGTTCTTGGTAATTACTGTTTCGCTCTTTTAGTACCCAATGGGCAGCGAATTCGCCAGATATGGCTCTTGCATTTACCTTTGTCCTTTTTTCAATCGCCTTTTAAAAGTACCGTCGCATTTTCATGAAAAAAAATCGCCCTTTCCGTCTGTTCCACTGTGTCGGCCTTTTGATGGTCACCCTGCTTTGGTTGGCCAATAGCTCTAACCCGCCCACTGGCCGCACCGGGGCACCTTTCGATGGCAGTTGCAACAATTGCCACAGCGGCGGTGGCTTCAACGGCGACGTGACCATCGAGGGAATGCCCGGCACGGTCATGCCCAACGTGGTTTATCCACTTCAAATCACGATGTCGCCCACCGTGGGCAATCCGATCAGGGGCGGCTTTCAACTGGTCGCCGTGGACGGCAATAATGCCAACACCGGCGATTTGGCGGCCAGTAATGCCCAGGCGGGAACAGATATGGCGGGCGGGCGTGAATATCTGGAACACCGGGGTACCAAAAACTTCGCCGGCAATCCCATCAGCTGGAATTTTAATTGGACCTCGCCCAGCAGTGCCTCCGGTAACACGATCAAATTTTATTTCATTGGCAATTTTACCAATGGCAACGGCGGTACCAGCGGCGATACTCCCCTTTCGTTTTCCGAAACTTATCCGTTCGTTGGTGCACCATCAGTGGTGGCCACAATTGGCAACACGACCGATGTCAGCTGCAATGGGGGCAGCGATGGCAGTGCTACGGTGCAGCCCAATGGCGGCAATCTACCTTATACCTATCTGTGGAGCAATAATCAGACGACCCAGACGGCAATCAACTTGATGGCAAACAGTTATACCGTCACCGTGACTGGTAGTGGCGGAAGCGGGACTGCCACGGCCAATGTTTTCATCACCCAGCCAGCGGCTATTGTTGCCACCACCAATGTTAATGGAATGCTCGATTGCATCCAAAATTCGGTTGCCGTAACCGCAACTGCCAGCGGTGGCATGGGGCCATACACCTATGCTTGGTCCAATAACACCACTGTCAATCCGACTAACTACACCGTTGGAGGCAACCAGAGCGTGGTGGTGACCGATGCCAATGGCTGCACGCAGGCGTCATCCTTTGTTATTTCCAGCAGTACCACGCCCCCCAACGCCAGTGCTACCGGCGGGACGCTTACCTGCTCCCAGCCCACGACCACCATCAATGCCACTTCTTCCACTTCCGGGGCTGCTTTTGCCTGGAGTGGACCCAATGGATTTTCGTCCAGCCAGCCAACAGCAACCGTAACAGGAGCTGGGACGTACACCGTCACCGTCACCAATCCGGCCAATGGCTGTACCAGCACGACCACGGCGGTAGTGAACCAAAACACTATGCAACCCACTGTGCCGACCACTGGCGGAAGCATCAGCTGTGCCAACCCTACCGTGCAACTGATGGCGGGCAGTAATGCTCCACAGGCCAGTTTCCTGTGGAGCGGCCCCTGTATTACTGCCGCCAACCAGAACCAACAAAACCCGGTCGTAAACTGCGGCGGAACGTTCACCGTAGTGGTGACCAACCCAGCCAATGGCTGTACGAATACTGGTACCGCCATCGTGACCCAAGCGACGACCCCACCCACGGTCAGCGTTACATCCAGTGGCTCGCTGACTTGTACGACCACTTCCGTGGCAGTGCTGGCCACGACCAATGCGTCGAATCCCACTTTCAGTTGGTCTGGTCCTGGTGGATTTACCGCCGCTACGCAAAACATCAACGTCCAAGTGCCGGGCAATTATACCGTTACGGTGACGGCACCCAGCAGTGGCTGTACCGCTACTGCTGTAGCGAGCGTCGTGCAAGATATTGCCACGACCAGTGTAATTGCTAGCGCCAGTGGCCCGCTCACCTGTGCCGTCACTTCCGTAGCAGTGACGACGAACAATATGCCCAATGGCACTTTTAGTTGGTCTGGCCCCGGTGGGTTCACCGCCGCCACGCAAACCATCAATGTGCAAGTGCCGGGAAATTACACCGTTACGGTTACTTCGCCCAACAATGGGTGTACCACCAGCGCAACAACTACCGTCGTGCAAAACTTCACCCCGCCCACGGCCAGCGTTGCGCCCAGCGGCCCGCTCACTTGCACCACTACTTCCGTAGCCGTAACGACCACCACGAATGCGCTCAACGCGCTTTTCAGTTGGTCTGGTCCTGGCGGATTTACCGCTGCCACGCAAAATATCAATGTCCAAGTACCTGGAAGTTATACCGTTACGGTCACTTCATCCAGCAATGGTTGCACCGCTACTGCCACGGCGACCGTTGTTCAAAATACTGCGCTACCGACGATAAGCATCGCCGCGCCTGGTTCATTGGATTGCAACCACCCAACGATCCAGCTCAATGCCTTGGCCTCTGCGCAGGGTAACAATTTTGGCTACCAATGGACGACTGCCAATGGCAATCTTGTGGGCGGAGCCACCACGCTGACCCCCACCGTCAGTGCCGCAGGGATGTACCAATTGCTGATAACCAATACACAAAGTGGCTGTACTGCCAATGCCACCACGGTGGTCATCCAGACACCTCTAGTGAATGCAACCATCATTGGTAGCATACAAGTGAGTTGTAATGGTGGCAACAACGGTTCGGCCACCGTTAATGCTACTGGCGGAACGGGTACTTCCACTATCCTGTGGAGCAATGGGGCTACCACCACCACGATCGCCAATCTTCCGGCTGGCCCCTACACGGTCACCATCACCGATGCGAATAGCTGTACCGCTACGGCTTCTGTCACGATTACTCAACCAACGGTATTAGCTGTAAATGCCTTTGCTACTGCCCAGACGGCCATTGGGGTCAACAATGGTACGGCTACTACAGCACCAACGGGAGGAACGGGTGCTTACACCTACGGTTGGAGCGGTACTACGGTTGCTACCGCCCATATTACGGGCTTGGCACCGGGGAATTATACGGTCACAGTTACCGACACGCAGGGCTGCACCGCTGTTCAAACCGTGACGGTCAACAGTGTCAATTGTAATGTTTCTGCTGTGGTTACCGCTACCCAAGTGACTTGTCACGGTGCGGCGAATGGCAGTGCTACTGTTGTTTTGACGGGTGCTGCTTTACCCGTTACTTACCTATGGAGCAATGGTGCGACTACGGCTTCCGTCAATGGGCTGGCACCGGGCAATTATACGGTCAACATTATTGATGCGAACAGCT
>JAYUXG010000614.1:0-2849 GCA_043753125.1 Saprospirales bacterium
CCCATGTTCGCATTGAATCCGGTTTCCAGGGCGACACCGTCGTGGCCAAACTCAACACAGCCATCATTGCGGGCGACCGGCAGGTGTTCACCAACAGCACCAAGGTGAAATTGAAGAATTTTATCCACGGGGCGGTGGTACGCTACACCTTGGACGGCTCCCGGCCCGATAGCCTAACCTCACCCATCAGCACTGGGGATAGCATCGTGATTGACCGCTCCTGCCGCTTGACTACCCAAACCTTCTTGCCGGGCTGGATTAGCAGCGAGGTGGCGACCCGCGACTTTTATCAGGCCGGATTCCGCCCCGACTCCGTAGTGCTGGTCCGTCCGCCCGATCCACAATACAAAGGCGAGGGGGCAAAAACGTTGACCAATAAAAAGATCGGCGACAACGATACGAAGACCAACAAATGGTTGGGCTACAAGGAAGCCGATCTGGAGGCTTTGCTGTATTTCCGTCAGCCGGTACTGCTATCGTCGGTTTCTATTAGTACTCTAGTAAATATTGGGGGATATATCATGCCTGCGCAGCAAATAGAAGTGTGGGGCGGTAATAGTCCACAGCACCTTTTATTGCTTAAAAAATTGAAGCCCCAACAACCCGCTAAAATGGGCGACCCGACTAGCCGGGTTAGTTTCGATTGCAAGTTCGAGGCCCGCCCAATCAGTGTCTTGAAAATTATAGCCAAGCCCGTAGCCAAACTGCCCGCCTGGCATCCCAGCAAAGGGCAGCACGGCTGGGTGTTTGTGGATGAAGTGTTTTTGAATTGATATGGTTTATTGACACCCGTACCAGCTTAACCACCACCATCGTTTGACATTCAATCACAATATAGTCACATGGAATATAGACAATTAGGTAATTCAGGACTCATCGTCCCCGTATTAAGTTTTGGCACTGGTACCTTTGGTGGTGGCACAGATTTTTTCAAGGCTTGGGGCAGTACCCAAGTGGAGGAAGCGACCCGCATGGTACACCTCTGTTTGGATGCGGGGGTCAATCTGTTCGACACTGCCAATGTGTATTCCCGGGGTGCCTCCGAGAAAATACTGGGCAAAGCCATTGCGGGATTGCGCGACCAGGTATTGATCTCTACCAAAGCCACTTTCCCGATGACCGATCAAGTAGGCGACTACGGGTCGTCCCGCTCTCACTTGATAAAGAACTGCGAAGACAGCTTGAGACGCTTGGGCACCGATCATATTGACATCTACCACATGCACGGCTTTGATGCCAACACGCCAATAGATGAAACCCTGCAAACACTGGACAATCTTATACAAAGCGGAAAAGTGCGCTACATCGCCTGTTCCAACTTTTCGGGCTGGCATTTGATGAAATCCCTGTCCATTTCGGAACGCTATGGCTGGTCCAAATACATCGCCCACCAAGCCTACTATTCCTTGGCCAACCGGGATTTTGAATGGGAGCTTATGCCTTTAGGAGTAGATCAAGGCGTAGGTACGCTGGTCTGGAGTCCATTGGCCAGCGGCTGGCTGAGCGGCAAATACCGTCGGAACCAGTCAGTGCCGCCCAATGCCCGGGTGGCGCAGGGGGGCAGTCCCGTACCTGAGGAGGCTATTGACTACGAAAGACTCTACAACATAGTGGATAAATTGGAAGAAATAGCGGCAGAAACGGAGAAAACGGTGGCGCAGGTGGCCCTTAACTGGCTGTTGCAACGTCCGACTGTGGGCAACATCATCATTGGTGCCCGCAATGAGGAACAACTACAACAAAATCTGGGTGCAGTAGGCTGGAACCTAACCCTCGAACAGGTAAAAAAATTAGATGAGGTCAGCGACAGCTTGCCCACTTACCCTTATTGGCACCAACGCCAATTTCCCATGCTGAACGCGGCACCCAAATTATATGGGTCTGTATCATATTAACTTCCCTTGACCACCTTCCCACTCTTATGCCAGCCTGTTCCCTGTAAATCGTACCAGTACACACCGACTGGCAATCCCCGCAAATCTACTCGTCCATGGCCCGCCAATATTTTGGCCCGCCGTACCTCCCGGCCGCTTTGGTCAAACAAACGCATTTCCACAGATTCGTTACCATTTACCCCTACATCCACCTGCATAAAATCGCTCGTCGGGTTGGGGAATATCCGCACCAAGTCCTGTTTTTCTAAAGTATTGGTACCAGAGACCGGCGCGAAGTTGGCGGTGAACATCCCGCTGCCGTGCGTGGCCGCCACCACCAAGCCATCCGAGGGGCGCGTATCGATGTAATCCACTACGGCACTGCCGATGGTACTGGTCCCTTCCAAAGCCCATTGGGTACCGGCCTGGGTCATAGTATGGACTTTCAACGTATCGGTACTGAAAAGGCCAATGCTCGTACCGCAAAAATACCTGTGCGAGCCATCGGCAAAAGGTAAAATACTCACCCAGCGAACGGAAACGCCCCCCGTGTTGCCGTTGAGGTTGGCCTCTAGGTTGCCGCCCACTTTTTGCCAGCTTTGGCCAGCATTGTTGCTTAAAAAAATGCTGTAAATGTTATAGTTGGAATATACAGCAATAACGCGATCGGCATTGTCCGGATCCACGGCGATGCAGTTGACATAGGCTGCCGAGCCTACTGGCGGCGTACCCAACGGAGTGAAACTGGGGCTACCAACGTGCGCGTCGTCAATGCGGTAAAGCTTATTGGCGGAGGTGCCGATGTACACCCGGTGGGCCGGATTGGCAGTCGATACCGCCAAGGCAGAAATAACCCCGAAACTGGTCTTGATCGTGTCGGGATACTGCGTCCAGCCTTGGGCAATGCTGTCCCATTCGCCAGTGAGATCGATGTTGGCTAATTCGGTTTGCCGATACAGGCGGTTTCCGGCGGGC
>JAYUXG010000615.1:0-16346 GCA_043753125.1 Saprospirales bacterium
GTGCGCACATCCACCATCCGACCCGCCAGAGCCACCGCTGCTGCCGTCAAAGGACTGGCCAAAATAGTCCGCGCGCCCGGTCCTTGGCGACCCTCAAAATTGCGGTTGGACGTGCTCACGCAATACTCGCCCGCCGGAATCTTGTCCTCGTTCATACCCAAACAGGCCGAGCAGCCCGGCTCCCGGAAATCAAAACCGGCGGCCCGAAAAATGAGGTCCAAACCCTCGGCAACAGCCTGCAACTGCACTTGTTTGGAACCCGGTACCACCATCGCATTCACGTTGGCGGCTCTTTGGCGACCCCGTATAAATCCAGCCACCAGCCGTAGGTCTTCAATGCGGGAGTTGGTACAAGAACCGATGAAAACATAGTTGATCGGTTTGTTCAGCAGGTTTTCGCCCGCCTCGAAACCCATATAATTCAATGCCTTGGCAAAAGAAACTGGGTTGTCGGCAGCACTTGTTTCCGGAATATTGTCCGAAATACGGACCCCCATACCTGGATTTGTGCCGTAGGTGACCATCGGGGCAATATCCTCGGCTTGGAAGTGGTATTCTTGATCGAACACGGCATCTGGCTCGCTAAAAAGTTGCTGCCAACGAGCCACGGCCTGTTCAAAATGGGTACCCTGCGGCGCAAACTGTCGCCCTTTTACGTAGGCAAAAGTCGTTTCGTCCGGTGCAATCAGACCGCCCCGCGCACCCATTTCGATGCTCATGTTGCAGATCGTCATCCGGGCTTCCATGCTCAATGCGCGAATAGCACTGCCCGCGTATTCCACGAAATATCCAGTACCCCCCGCTGCTGTCAATTGGGCGATAATGTACAAAATGATGTCTTTGGACAGCACACCGGGCGACAATTCGCCATCTACGGTGATCCGCATCTGCTTCGGCCTGGTTTGCAGCAAGCATTGTGTAGCCAGCACTTGCTCTACCTGACTGGTGCCAATGCCGAAAGCAATAGTCCCAAACGCGCCGTGCGTGGACGTGTGGCTGTCGCCGCAAACGATGGTTTGCCCCGGCTGGGTGATGCCCAGTTCCGGGCCGATGACGTGGACAATACCCTGATAATTATGTCCTAAACCGTACAGTTCCACCCCAAAATCGCGGCAGTTTTCGGTCAGTTTATCCACCTGGAAACGCGACAATTGCTCCCGGATGGGCAAATGCTGATCCTTGGTCGGCACATTATGATCGGCCGTAGCGATGGTCTGTTTAGGACGAAATACCGGAATTCCGCGCTGTCGCAGTCCATCAAAGGCTTGCGGGCTGGTCACCTCGTGGATGAAATGCCGATCTATATACAGCACGTTTTGTTCGCCTTCGGCAACCTTTACCACGTGGGCATCCCAGATTTTATCGAATAAAGTCATTGCCATTGTTTAGTCATTAAACCCCACCCCTAACCTCCCGACTAAAGTACGGGACAGGCTCTCCCCAAAAAGGGAGGGGGATTAAATTGGAGTGTTTTCTTGTTGATTATCAGTACCTTGAGGAAGCCTTTGTTTATATCTTCTTTTCGGAGTAGAAGAAGTGTGATAAGTTTTATTTAAAATTCTATTTCTCTAAAGTGCTGACCATCAATAGAAAACAAACAGATTAGATCCCCCTCCCTTTCGGGGGAGAGCCTGTCCCGTACTTTAGTCGGGAGGTTAGGGGTAGGGTTACGCCACCACCGCCATTTCCTGCATAATCAACTTTAAATCTCCATCGCTCACCTCCTTTTTCTGGTCAGCGACTTGCAAAAACAGTCGGTACACCTCGTCCAGTTCGATTTTCGTGAGCTCAAACCCAATGCACTTGGCCCGATAAGCGAGGGCAGCGCGCCCGCTGCGGGCAGTGAGCACAATGCGGGAGTGATCTACGCCCACATCCAGCGGATTGATGATTTCGTAGGTTTCACGTTTTTTGATCACGCCATCCTGGTGGATGCCCGAAGAATGGGCAAAGGCGTTGGCTCCGACAATGGCCTTGTTGGGTTGCACCATAACTCCCATGCGGTCGGACACCAGTTGGCTAATTGGATTTAGCATTTTGGTATGTATGCCAGTGGTAAAGCCCAGATCGGCGTGTTGGCGCAGCACCATGACTACTTCTTCCAAAGAGGTATTGCCAGCGCGTTCGCCGATGCCGTTGATAGTGCATTCGATCTGCCGTGCGCCGTGCTGCACCCCGGCGATAGAATTGGCGGTGGCCAATCCTAAATCATTGTGGCAATGGGTGGAGAGGATAACCCGTCCAATACCGCGCACATTTTCGAGCAAATAGCGCATTTTTGCGCCGTATTGATCCGGCAGGCAGTAGCCAGTCGTGTCGGGGATGTTCAGTACGGTCGCACCCGCTTGGATGGCGACTTCGAGTACCCGCGCCAGGAATTCGTTGTCGGCGCGTCCGGCATCCTCGGCATAAAATTCGACATCTTCCACAAAGGATTTGGCCAGTCGAACGGCGGCGGCGGCCCGCTGTAAAATATCTTCGGGCGTCGTTTGTAATTTGTACCGAATATGCATCTCAGACACGCCGATGCCGGTGTGGATACGCGGGTGGCGGGCGTTGCGCAACGCGGCGGCAGCGGTGCGAATATCCTGTTCCACGGCGCGGGAAAGCCCGCAGACGATGGGGTAGCGCAAGGCAGCCGATACGGCCTGCACGGACTCAAAATCGCCGGGGCTGGAGATCGGGAAGCCCGCTTCGATCACGTCGACGCCGAGGTCTTCCAAGGCCAAAGCGATCTCGACTTTTTGGGCGGTGTTGAGTTTGCAACCGGGTACCTGTTCGCCGTCGCGGAGGGTGGTATCGAAGATTTGAATTCTTGTGGTAGGCATAAATATTTTAAGGCTCCGCCTCGAAAAGATTACTGATTAGTAGTTATTGCGTGTTTCTGCGCTGCCAAAGTAAATGGGGTTTGGTGAGAGTATATAACCAAAAATAAAGCAAGGCTCCGATGGCTAAATATGCTATTTTTGCCAATAAGCCATTGATTGTCATAGTAATAAAAACGATTTGAAATACAATGCCCAAACAAAAAACGGACGACTTATTGCAGTTAATAAATTCGCTGACCAAGGGCGAAAAGCGCAATTTCAGGCTTTTTGCCGGTCGCAATTCGGCAGCGGAGGAGTCGCATTTTTTCTTGCAATTATTCGATGTGCTGGATAAAAAAGGGGAGTACGACGAGGCCCTTATCTTGAAGAAAATACCGGCCATCAAGAAAAGCCAACTGCCCAACATCAAGGCGCACCTGTACCGCCAATTGCTGGCCAGTCTGCGTTTGTTGGGCAAAAACCAAAATGAGGACATCCAGCTGCGGGAGATGACTGACTATGCACGGGTGCTGTACAATAAGGGCCTCTATCGGCAAAGCCTCGATATGCTGGCCAAAGTAAAGGAACGGGCCATGCAGGGACTGTTTTTTGTACAGGCCCTGGAAGTAGTAGAGTTTGAAAAACTCATTGAAAGTCAATATATTACGCGCAGTATTGCCGGGCGTACCGAGGAGCTGACCGGACAGACGCTGTTCTTGAACCGAATGCTGACCCAAACCAACCAGTTCTCCAACTTGTCGTTGCAGATGTACGAGCTGTTCTTAAAAATGGGCTTTGCGCGCAATGAAAAGGACTATCACCAAGTGCAGGCGTTTTTTTCCGCACACTTGCCCTCCATTGCTTTTAAGGACCTTGATTTTTGGGGAAAGGTTTTCTACTGCCAGGCCCATTTGTGGCGACACCACATCGGCCAGGAATTTTCGTCGTGCTACCGCTATGCGCACCGTTGGGTGGCCCTGTTCCGGGCTACGCCAGTTATGATCGGACTAAACCCCGCTTTGTACCTCAAAGGGCTGCACAATCTGTTATTTACCCTGTTTAACAGTGCGCACCACGAGCGGTTTTTGGAAGGGTTTGACCTTTTGCAACGCTTTCCGGAGGAGTACGACCTGACCCAAGACCGAAACGTAGAGGGCCTGTACCGCCTGTACTGGTATTTGCAGGCTATCAACCGGCATTATATAGAGGGTACATTCACGGAGGGATTGCAGCTCGTGCCAGAACTCACGCAACTTATTGACACGGAACATTTTAGTTGGGACAATCATCGGGTCATCGTGTTCTATTACCGCATTGCTTGCCTGTATTTCGGCAGTGGCGATTTTGAGCAGACTACTTATTTCCTGAACTTAATTATCCACCAAAAGAACCCGGACTACCGCGCTGATATCCAATGCTTTGCCCGGTTTTTGTGCCTGATCGCCCAGTTTGAGCTGGGCAACGAACGGCTGGTGGAATATCAAATTAAATCGACCTACCGGTTTTTGTTGCAAATGGAAGATATGCACGCGGTGCAAAAAGAGGTCTTTCGCTTCTTGCGCCGTACGCCGGGTATGCGCCCGGTCGCCCTGCGGGAGGAGTTTGGGCAGCTGCGCGAAAAACTGATCCCTTTGCGCGACGACCCTTTCGAGCGGCGGCCTTTTCTTTATCTGGACATTATTTCCTGGCTGGAATCCAAACTAGAAAACCGGATGGTGCAGGACGTGATTCGCGACCAGTTCCTGGCGCGGCAGCAGCGTAGATTGACGCGATAGGATGGATTCACTACATAGCGCACATAGAACACATAGCACTTTTGTGCTACTTTTTCTATGTGCGCTATGTGGTGAATAACTAAAAATACCGCCCAATCTTAGGGTGGTCCACGATCACCCGTTTGAGGGCCTCAAAATTCACCTCGCCCTGATGCGACCAGACTACTTTCCCGCCTGGTTCCACCAAGAGGGTGTACGGCAAAGCACCGTTCCATTGCTTATCCACCGCTTCGATGAGGGCATACTTGTCGTCGGTAGCGAAGATGTAGTTGGGCAGGGCGGCATGCTTCTGTTGCAAGAACTCCAAGGCTTTGGCTTGTCGGCCAGCATTGTCGGCCGATAGGGAAACAAACTCGAAATCCCGCGCTCCGTACATCCTTTGCAGCACGATGAAGTTGGGGAACTCCAGCACACAGGGACCGCACCAAGTGGCCCAGATGTTGATCAGGCGCAGCTTGTTCGATTTTTCATTTTTCACCAAGGCCTGCACATCCCCTACTTGCAAGGTCTGAAGCGTCACCGGTCTGGCGTTCCATTCCTGCTCGATTTTTTCTTTGGACTCTGTTTTCCAACCCCATTTGGTGGAACAACCAAAGGTTTTAGTGACTGGTTGCGCGGGCAGTTTGCCCGTCAATAGCGCATCGATGGCCATCCGCAGGTCTTCGGCGTTGGCCTGACCAGGCTTTTCCTTGGTGTCTAACCGCCCCGTGTATTGCAGTTTTCGGTTCTGGTCGAACACAAATACGTGCGGGGTGGCCACTGGTCCGTATTGCAGCGAAGTAACCTGTGTATCACCATCGTACAAATAGGGAAAATTGAATTGTTTATGCTTGGCGCGGGGTATCATCTGGTCATAATCGTCGTTTAGGTCGGTGTAGCCCAGCTCCTCATAGAGCAATCCCAGCGGGCTGGTAGGGGAGATGGCCACTACGGCGACGCCTTTGGGTTGGTAATCTGCGGCCACCGCTTTAAGGCGGTCTTCATAGGCCTGTGCGGTCGGACAATGGTTGCAGGTAAAGACGATGAGCAGGACTTTGGCCTCCGCAAAAGATTGCAACGTGTAATACTTGCCATCTACCCCGGGTAGGTTGAAATCAGGTGCCGAGGCACCGATCTTCAGGGTTGGCACGCTGTCGCGATGCGGGACGGGCTGGGGCTGGGACACGAACTTGGCCTCCACTGTGGATGCGGCGGTTTTGGCAGGCTGCACGCTCGATTGACAGGCATAGAAACCCAACAGCAGGGAAAAAACAGAAAAGAAAGCGGTGCGCGACATGGTTGGCAATATTTTATCTGGCGAAAGTATAAAATTTATAGACGTTCAATAAAGTATAGTTCACTTGGCAGCCCTGCTGCCATCGCGCATGAGGAAAAAATTGCTCAAAAATGGCAATGACAGCCTCATAGTCTGACGAATGGAGGCGATTTTTCAACATTATTTTTTGGATTTTGCGGACGAGTCAACTCTGTAATCTTGGAGGGAGTGGCAGGGATTTTTTTGCATTCGGCATAACACCTAACTAATTATCTACATTCACAAACAAAATCGAAACATCATGGAAGATCACCGTCGCAATGACCTCAACAACGACCTCGACAAAGCCGCTGACCACGTGGAAAATGCCGCCGACCGGACGGGCAACAAACTAGAAAACGCTTGGGAAAACACCAAGGATGCTGCAGCAAACGCTTGGGAAAATACCAAAGATGCCGCTGAGCGCGTGGGGGACAAAATCGAGCGCGGCTGGGACAAGGCTACCGACCGGGCCGAAGATGCTACTGACGACTTGGGCGATAATGTCCGTGAAACCGGACGTGACCTGGACCGTGCGGCTGACCGCACTGGCGACCGCATCGAAAGAGCCGCCGATGACACGGCCGATGATCTGCGATAACTAAAGGCTGTTGAAAGTGTTGAGGTTGTTGAGAAAACACCCGGCTCATTCAGGCTATTCTGTATGGAAGAACAATTGAAAATGCCCTGCACACAGTTCGCCGTGTTGCAGGGCATTTCTTTTGATTTTCTCCACCTGCGTAGCAGACTCAACGATCTCGACGATCTCAACAACCTTCTAAAATTTATACACCGCCGCAATCAACGCACTGGCTACCGATTTGGTCAATCCGTCTTTTCCATCGTTGAAGGTCGGCTCGGAAGCCGAGTCCAGCCGGATTTCCGGAATTAAGGTGAATCCATCCACCTTGATGTTGCCCGCCAGAGTAAACTCCATCACATTGTTACCGGCTATGCCAAAGATTACCCCGTCCGAGTCATCGAACGTCTCGCCTCGGAAGGATAAGGCAAACAGGTCGGAAAAGGTGTAGTTGACGTATAGAGCCGCTGCCTTCCAGTTCGAATTGCGGTCCGATTCGGGCAGCACGAGCATCTTATCGGTGACGTTCAGGCCCAAGCCCCATTTCTCGTTGAGCGTCCAAGTGGTGGTAAGGTCTAGTTGATGCCCATTGCGCTTGGAGCCAACCGTGTTATCCTCCCGACCACCAAGATAGTTGAACGAAGTTTTGAAGCCGCCCTGTAAAAACGCCAGTTGCGCCCCGATGTGTTTGCCTTTCACGTCGTCGAACTTGGAATCGGTGTCGTTGAACACGCCGACCATACCCGAGAACTTGTCCGTGAATGCACAGTCTGCCTTTAGGCCAGTGTGATAGAATGGCCCTTTGGAAAACATATACGAAGTACTGTAGATCGGATTGGCGGTCGCGTCAATGGATTCGTAGCCTACAAAAGTGGCGAAGTTCCCCGCCGTCAGCTTGAACTTGGCGGACGGTGCGTAGGTGATGTACAGTTGTTTGACGGCCGCCAATATGCTGCCCGCATTACCATTGGCATTGATGGCTCGTGGACCGAATCCAAGATCGCCTACCAATCCAAAATCGCCTTTTTGTTTGCTGACGAGTAGGTTGACCATGCCCAAAGTAAAGGCATCGCTGGTTTCCGTGAAACTGGTGACCGAGCCGACCTCGTTGTCGGCATACCGGTAATAGAGGTCTACATAGCCAGAAATATCCACGGGCGGCTTGGCCGGTTCCGGTGCTGGCGCAGTGGTGGAGACGGCCTCGTCAACAGAAGTTTGGGCCAAGGCTGGAAGGGTGCATAGCAATAGTAGCCACACGGCGGTGGGTCGGAGTGCTTTCATGTTGCAAAACAGATTTAAATGATGAAATGATAAATCCGGTCATTGCAACAACTCGTGCAGGCGACTATCTTTGTGGGGTGACACAGAGGCATTTACCTGTTTTTGTTGTCGCATCAATTCCGCTTCAACGTCTGGCTGACCGCAGCCGGGCGTTGTTTTTTTGGATTAAAATATACACGCAGGGTTCCAGCCCGATTTGGTGTATGAACTCAACAAAGGTAGAATCTTTTGCGTTTGTGCAATATACTGGTGCTTTTGTTGGCTTATCGGCAATCAGTACAATCATATTTCATAAGTCGTGAAAAAAATAAAATTGTGGTTTATGGCTGGATAAGCCTAAATGCTAAGCTGTGCTAATCTGTATTTTCCAATAAAAGTTCTGAAAAAAAAAGGGGAGTTTTTTTGAAAAAAGTTACTTGCCCAAGCCTGTACCAGCGGGTTCAGCCGCTGAACTGGCCGTACCGGCGGGTTCAGTCGCCGAATAAAATCACGCTTAGGAACACATCGCAGAACACCCTACTTTCTGTCATTTTGTCGGAATCCGTCCGCATCGTGGCGCACGTCGCGGAACACGCTGTGACGTATACTACGATGCGGATGGCTCTCGTCAAGATGACAAAAGTAGCGTGTGCCTAAGAGGACTACTCGCTCCCGATTACCAAATAATATTACGAAAACCCCATGTTTTGTGCGGTTTCGCCTAAAAACGGCACTCACCTACTCAATTTTTTTTTAAGCAATATAAATTTGTTTTGCTGTGGTTCAATAAAACATTATTTTTAAAATCTTGGCAATCAGTAAATATTTTGGTCATTTTGGTTTTAGTAACTCGTGTAAATACATTTGGCAAACCAGAAAAAACAAAAAATTAAATTTGCCCCCTTGTTTATTCCAAAAAACTAAAAATACATTTGTCGCTGAAAAGGCGAACATCCACACGGTTCCAGCCCAGCCTTTTCGCCCTCACCACCACGTACAGCCAGGTTAATTTTTGCCCATCTCCTCTGCCTTTTTCGGCGACGGTGAAGCGGCCTATTTTTCATTAACCTAAAAATTCTTTGCATGGAAAGGAAATGGCTACTGCCTTTTATAATTCTGACGTTGATTTGTATAGCAGCAATCTTTGCCCCAGTGGCCACTGCCTCTGCGGAAAGTCTGGCTGCGGTGAACGGAGCCGATACTGCGTGGATGCTGGTGGCTTCCGCCCTGGTGCTCTTTATGACCCCGGGCCTGTCTTTCTTCTACGGTGGCATGGTCAGTTTCAAGAACGTGGTGTCCACGATGCTCCAGAGCTTTATTTCGCTGGGCGTGGTCAGCCTGTTGTGGGTGATCGTCGGTTTCAGCCTCGCTTTTGGCGATAGCATCGGCGGCGTGATCGGCAATCCAGCCACGTTCTTTATGTTCAGCAACGTGACCTTGGGGGCCAACCCGGCCTTGTCGCCGACTATTCCCTTGCTGTTGTTCGCGCTTTTTCAACTCAAATTCGCCATCATCACTCCGGCTCTCATCACCGGCAGTTTTGCCGAGCGTATCAAGTTCAACGCTTACCTGTTGTTCATCATCCTCTTTTCGCTGCTCATTTATTCGCCGCTGGCCCATTGGACATGGCACCCGGACGGCTTTCTGCGCAAGCTGGGGGTGCTGGATTTTGCCGGTGGGACGGTCGTCCACATGAGTGCCGGTTTCGCGGCTTTGGCGGGCGCGGTATTTTTGGGCAAGCGCAACACTCTGCGGAATGGCCATGCCTCTTCGCCAGCCAATATTCCTTTCGTGGTACTGGGCACCGGGTTGTTGTGGTTCGGCTGGTTTGGCTTCAATGCTGGTTCGGCCTTGGGGGCCAACGGCCTGGCTACCAGTGCTTTCGCGACCACCAATTTCGCTTCGGCGGCGGCCATGTTGAGCTGGGTCTTCTGGGATGCCCTCAACGGACGGAAAATATCCGCTTTAGGGGCCTGTATCGGTGCCGTGGTTGGCTTGGTGGCCATCACCCCGGCGGCAGGTTTCGTCACCATTGGCCAAAGCCTGTTCATTGGCTTCGCATCGGCCATCGTAAGCAACGTGGTTATCTATTTGTTCAACAACAAGACCGCCATTGACGACACACTGGATGTGTTCCCGTGCCACGGGGTAGGCGGTATGTGCGGCATGATCTTCACCGGCATTTTTGCCAATGGGGTCGGCCTTTTCTACGGACAGACCACGACTTTTCTTTACCATTTGTTAGCCCTTGTCTTAGTCGGTGCCTTTACGTTTGGCGGTTCGTATTTATTGTTGATGCTCACCAATGCCATTGTGCCGCTGCGGGTAACTGCCGACGAAGAAGTAGTGGGCTTAGATGTCTCTCAGCACGGTGAAAAGATGACCAGTTTGGAAGAGCGTATTTCAGAAATTATCAAGACGATGCCCAAGAGCAGCAACGGTACCCGGGTGCCAGTGACCGTGGAGCCTTGATTTGGCTGATTGGTTAACCTGGCTATTAGTTAACTGGTTATTGGTTAACTGTTTTTAGCGTTGAATACATTGTTTTAAAATTGATCGAGGTGTTAAATTAACCACGGTGTCATGCTGTAAGCATCTGGCTAGACAAGTAGTAATGATTTTTATAGACATTGAAATCAAAATGGATTCAATAGAAAGTAAAAATCCGTACTCTAATCCGGATATAACCCTTATCAGCTGACACCGTGGGGCGTTTAAAATACCCCCTATCCACTAAATACCAACCTTCCTCTACCGCCAAAATTCACGTCTCTGCCCTTTGTCCGAGGTTTTAAAACAGCCTCCTACGATTAAATAATCAAACCCCTCTGAACATTTTTGAGTAACCACCTAAACTAATTTTAACCAATAACCAACTACGGCGAGCGGTAATTCATCCGCCCAGCCCAGCCCTTTGTCTGTTATGCAAAATGTGGAGCCTGACCAACGGGACATAAAAGGTTTATACGTCCCACAAATGGAATCCGATGCCTGCGGGACGGGATTCGTAGCCAACCTGTATGGTCAGAAAAGCCACGCCTTGGTCCGCGATGCGTTGACCATGCTGGCCAATATGCACCATCGCGGTGCCTCTGGGTACGAGGAAAATACTGGCGATGGCGCAGGCATTTTGGTGCAACTGCCGCACACGTTTTTGCAAAAAGAAGTAGCGCATCATGGTTTCACTTTGCCCGAACCAGGCGAATACGCCGTGGGCATGGTCTTCTTTCCACGTTCCACCAGCCTGCGGGAAGCCTGCCGCCAGCTCCTGAACGATTACGTGGACGAGCTGGGTTTCGATCTGCTCGGCTACCGCTATGTGCCGACCGACAATAGTACGTTAGGAGCCACCGCCCGCTCCACCGAGCCGCGCATGGAGCAGGTCTTTGTGCGCCCCCGCGCGGACTACGACCGCAAGGGGTTGGAACGCCGACTTTTTGTGCTGCGCAAATTTGCCCACCACAACATTTGGCGCATTTTTCCATTGGCCACCGACGATTTTTACATTGCCTCGCTGTCGGGATGTACCATGATCTACAAGGGCCAGCTCACGGCCACGCAGGTGCGCGACTACTTCTGGGATTTACAGCAGCCTGATTTCAAATCCGCCATCGCGGTCATCCACTCCCGTTTTTCGACCAACACGGTCCCAAAATGGAAGCTGGCGCAGCCCTTTCGGTACATTGCCCACAACGGCGAGATCAACACCATTCAGGGCAACGTCCGCTGGTGGGAAGCCCGCGAACCGCTGCTCCAAAGTGCCTTGTTCGACGACGACGAGCTGGAAAAACTCAAGCCGATTTGCGGGCGTGGCCTTTCTGACAGCGGTGTATTCGATAATGTACTGGAGTTCCTGCACCTTGCCGGGCGCTCGCTGCCGCATAGCCTGATGATGATGATCCCGGAGGCTTGGCAGCACGACCCGGCGATGACCGACTACAAACGTGCCTTCTACGAGTACCATGCGATGCTGATGGAACCCTGGGACGGCCCCGCTTCGATCTGTTTCACCGATGGGGTAGTGGTGGGTGCCTTGCTGGACCGGAACGGACTGCGCCCCTCGCGTTACTGCATTCTCGACGATGGCACCTTGATTGTCGCTTCCGAAGCGGGCGCACTACCCGTGGATGAGTCGAAAGTGGTGCAAAAAGGTCGTTTGCAGCCGGGCAAAATGCTGATCGCCGATTTGGATGCCGGACGGATCATTGGTGACCAAGAAGTGAAGGAACGTATCTGCGCACGCTTCCCCTATCGCGATTGGCTGGATCAAAACACTTGGGAGTTAACTGATTTAGCAGAGTATTCAGTCAAAACGGATGTGGGCCAGCTACTTTCCACCCAAGATCAATGGAGTCTTTTTCAGCAGCAACAACTGTTCGGTTACACCCGCGAAGACCTGTACACCGTCCTCCAGCCGATGGCCACTACCGGAGAGGAACCCGTCGGTAGCATGGGGGCTGATACGCCTATGGCTGCCCTGTCGCAACAACCACAGTGCCTGGCCAACTACTTTCAACAACTCTTTGCCCAAGTCACCAACCCACCCATTGACCCAATCCGGGAGCGGGCGGTTATGGCCCTGTTCAGCCCGCTTGGCGGTGCCACCAATCCCCTCGACCTGGATCGGGAACACCCGCGCAGTATTCACCTGCATTCGCCGGTACTGACTACGGCGGAAGTAGATATTCTTAAGCACCTAGTGCATCCACATTTCCGCACCGGGATACTGCCCACCGTTTTTGCTGCCGATGGAGAAAAAGGCCGTCTCCATGCGGCCCTCAACCAGCTGTGTGCCGAGGCCGAACACCTGGTGCGCACTAAACACAATCTGCTGGTGTTCTCCGATCTTATGGCGGATAAACGCCTGGCCCCCATCCCCGCTTTACTGGCCGTCGGGGCCGTTCACCAGCATCTTATTCGGGCCGGATTGCGCCACGCCACAGCCCTTATCGTCGAGACCGGCGAGGTACGCGAAGTCCACCAATTGGCTGTTTTGTTTGGGTATGGTGCCAACGCCGTGCATCCTTACCTGGCCTTTGCCTCCATCGCTGCCGAAAATGTAGGCAGTGTGGAATACCTGCGTAAAGCCTACGATAAAGGGCTGTTGAAGATCATGTCGAAAATGGGCGTTTCCACCTTGCAATCCTACATCGGTGCCCAGTTGTTCGAGGCGGTTGGTTTGGGTGCCGAGGTTATTAAACGTTGCTTCACCGGCACCATTTCGCGTTTGGGCGGACTTGGTTTCGACGAATTGGCCGACGAGGTGTTGGCCGTTCACCAACTGGCTTTTACAGAAAATAACGCCCATGATCGGTCGGACTCGCTGCTTCCGCACGGCGGCCTCTACCAATGGCAACGCGATGGGGAGGCCCATTTGTTTAATCCGCAAACCATTCACCTGCTACAACATTCGGTGCGCTCCGGCCAGTACACCATCTACCGAAAGTATGCACAACTCATTGATAAACAAGAAAAAATACCCCTCACGCTGCGTGGTCTGCTGACCTTTCGCAAAGGCCAGTCCATCCCATTAGACGAGGTGGAACCCGTGGAAAACATCCTGAAAAGGTTCTCCACCGGTGCCATGTCGTTTGGTTCGTTGTCGCATGAAGCCCATTCTACTTTGGCCATTGCTATGAACCGCATCGGAGCTAGAAGCAACAGCGGTGAGGGCGGCGAGGACGAGAGCCGCTATGAACGCCTCCCCAACGGGGATTCCGCGCGTAGTGCGGTAAAACAAGTGGCTTCGGGCCGTTTTGGCGTGACCAGCTGGTACTTGGTCAATGCCGACGAATTGCAGATTAAGATGGCACAAGGAGCCAAGCCCGGCGAAGGCGGACAATTGCCTGGCTACAAGGTGGATGAGTGGATCGCCAAAGTGCGGCATTCCACCCCGGGCGTGGGCCTGATCTCGCCACCGCCGCACCATGACATTTATTCCATCGAAGATTTGGCGCAGTTGATTTTTGATTTGAAAAGTGCCAGTCCGGCGGCCCGCATCAGTGTAAAGCTCGTGTCCAAAGCGGGCGTGGGCATCATTGCCGCTGGGGTGGCCAAGGCCAAATCCGATGTAATCCTGATCTCGGGCAGCGATGGTGGCACGGGTGCTTCTTCGTTGGGCAGCATTCAACATGCCGGCCTGCCCTGGGAACTGGGCGTAGCGGAGACCCACCAGACCCTTGTCCGCAATGGGCTGCGCGACCGCGTAGTGCTACAGACCGACGGCCAGATCCGCACGGGCCGTGACCTGGCGATAGCCACGCTGCTCGGTGCTGAAGAGTGGGGGGTGGCCACCGCCGCACTGGTGGCTGAAGGCTGCATCATGATGCGCAAATGCCACCTCAATACCTGTCCGGTGGGCGTAGCCACACAAGACCCGGAGCTGCGCAAAAACTTCACTGGCCAGCCGGAACACATCATCAATTTTTTCACTTTCTTGGCCAATGACCTCCGCGAGATTATGGCGGAACTTGGTTTCCGGACCGTGGCCGATATGGTGGGTTGCGTGGAAATGTTGAAAGTGCGCAGCGATTTACCGCCGGGCAAGGTCCGTTCGCTCGATCTGAGTGCTTTGCTGTACAAAGAAACACAACCGCATTTTTCCACTAAAGATGTGCTTTCCACAACCGTTGTGCCTCGACAATCGGAGGTGTTGTTGGAAGGATTACTAGATAAAAGCCTATTGGACGCTGCCTACGATGCGTTGCACTATGCCCAGCCTTTTCAGGCAGACAACCCCATCCACAACACCGATCGGGCGGTCGGAGCTTACCTTTCGGCGCATATCAGCCGCCAATGGCGTAGTGCCGGTTTGCCAGATGGCTGTTTGCAATGGACTTTCACTGGCTCGGCTGGGCAAAGCTTCGGTGCCTTCGGCGCAAAGGGCCTGCAATTTGTACTGGAAGGCGAGGCCAACGACTATTTTGGCAAGGGTCTCAGCGGGGCCCGGTTGATTGTCCGTCCACCTCGCCAGGCCACCTTTATAGCCGCTGAAAACATCCTGATCGGCAATGTCGCCCTGATGGGGGCGACTTCCGGGGAGGTCTTTTTAAACGGACGGGCCGGGGAACGTTTTGCAGTGCGCAACAGCGGGGCCACGGCCGTGGTGGAGGGCGTGGGCGATCACGGCTGCGAGTACATGACTGGCGGCCTCGTAGTGGTGCTGGGGCCTACAGGCCGCAATTTTGCGGCGGGCATGACCGGCGGCGTGGCTTTTATCTATGACCCGGCGGCTCTTTTTGCCGACCAGTGCAGTACGACGGACGTGGAGATTGAGCTGCCCACTTCCACCGAGTTGAAGCAAATTCAACAACTGGTCAGTCGGCACTGGACGTATACCGACAGCCCGCAAGCAGCGGATTTGCTCGAAAATTGGAGCAAGCAACGGGTGTTTTTCAAAAAAGTGATGCCCCGGGAATACAAGGCGGTTTTGCTGAAAAAGAATGGGAAGGCGGGGGAGAAGAAGCGTAATGGGCACGGTTTGAATGGTGTAGATGCCTCTCGTACCCTACAACCCTTATTGGCGGAAACACCATAACCTAACCAGCAAAAAAACCATGTCCGACGCAAGAGGTTTCCTAAAATACCCCCGCCACACGCCCGCCTATCGGCCTGTGCCGGAACGCCTGCACGACTTCCGCGATGTGGTGGACGAGGCAACGATCACGCCGGAGCAGAACCAACAGCAAGCCGCCCGCTGCATGGGTTGCGGAGTGCCGTTCTGTCACCAGGGCTGCCCGTTGGGCAACTTGATTCCCGATTTCAACGACGCGGTGTACCGACAGGATTGGCAGCAAGCCTTTCGGCTGTTGCGGCGCACCAACAATTTTCCGGAATTCACCGGGCGTATCTGTCCGGCGCCCTGCGAAAATGCCTGTGTTCTGAGCCTCCACCAGTCGCCGGTTGCCATCGAACATATTGAGCGAACAATTGCCGAAACGGCTTTCGAGCAGGGTTGGGTGCAACCACAACCGCCCGTGCTGCGTACCGGGCGCCGGGTGGCCGTCATCGGCTCCGGTCCGGCGGGTCTGGCGGCTGCCGACCAACTCAATCAGGCCGGGCACACGGTGACGGTGTTTGAAAAAGATGCGCAGCCCGGCGGTTTGCTCCGTTACGGCATCCCGGATTTTAAGTTGGAGAAATGGATTATCGAACGGCGCGTGGCCCTCCTCGCCGCCGAAGGCATTGACTTTCAATGCAATGTAGAAATAGGCAAATCTGTGGAAGGTGGCGAACTGCTCAGTCAATTTGACGCCGTGTTGGTCTGTGCGGGCGCAGCACAACCCCGCGACCTGCATATTCCCGGTCGCCAGCTGCCGGGCATCCACTACGCCATGGACTACCTGACCCAAAATAATCGGCGGGTAGCGGGCGAACCTCTGCTGCCGGATGAACTTCCTTTGCTGGCCAACGGCAAACACGTCATCGTCATCGGCGGTGGCGATACGGGTTCGGACTGCGTGGGGACAGCCAATCGGCAAGGCGCGCTCAGCGTGGCCCAGTTGCAGTACCGGATGCGCCCGCCCGATGCCCGACCCGACGATATGCCCTGGCCGCTGCTTCCCACGGTACTGACCACCTCTTCGTCGCATGAAGAGGGCTGCGCCCGCGCCTGGGAGGTGCAGACCAAA
>JAYUXG010000616.1:0-2848 GCA_043753125.1 Saprospirales bacterium
CTATGATGCTGGGCGAAAAACGCGGTTGCATATTGGGCATATCATCGACAAATCTATGGGCGGCACTGACGATGCGGGCAACTTGCGCGCCATTTGCTCGGTCTGCAACGAAGGTGCCTCCAACCTGACGCTCAACCGACCGGATGCCATCAAGCTGCTGGCGCAGGCCCGCCGCGCCTCAGCCAAAGACCAGTTGGATTTGCTGAAATGGCTGGTGACAAAATTTCCGCAACAGGCGGAAGATTTTTGCAAATCACGTTATTGAAGCACCCCCATTGCGCCGAATACAAGAACCGCTTACCTTTGCTCCAGTCCTACTCAAAAGATAGTCTCTCCACTATACTAAGGTGCGCGAAAACGCTGTTTATCAGTCGCTTTTTGCAATGCCCTTAGTCGTTCTGCCTATAGCAATACTTATCATAGCGGAACGTACCCATTTTTGTTCTAATTTAAAACCATACTGCTATGTACACGAACTTTCGTGCGGCCTGGTTGTCGTTGGCGTTCGCCGGCGTTACTACCCTGTTGTCTGCCCAATCTTCCCTCTCCGAAGACCTTCAACGAGCGGACAAACAATATGACCTGTACGCTTACAACCTCGCTCTGAAAACCTACGAGGAGGTTTTGAAGCTCCAGCCTAACAATGCCCACGCCCTGGCCCGCACGGGCGATGCCTACTTCCAGCTCAACCGCCCCGAGGATGCCCTGCCTTGGTACGACAAAGCGGCGAAACGCCAGGACGTGGAGCCGGAAGCACTATTGCACTATGGTAAGGCCCTGTTGCAAACCGGCGACTATGCGGGTGCCAAAAAGTGGTTTCAACGCTATGCCGAAACCAACGCGCCGGTCGGCGACCATTTTACCAGTTTGGCCGACTATGCCGCCCAGACAGCTACTAAAGACGGGATGTACGCCGTGAAAAACGAGGCGCTGAATACAGTGTCCTCCGACTTCAGTCCTACTTTTTATGGCAATAAAGTGGCCTATAGTTCATCGCGCACCGATATCCAACGCCAGAACCAATCCAAAACCAACTCTGACTGGTCGGGTGCAGCCTACAACCAACTGTTCGTCACCCAGCGCAACCCGGACGGCATTTATTTGCAAAAGCCGCAATTTCTGCGCAGCGACCTGCAAAACGCCTACAACGAAGGCCCGGTCAGTTTTTCCGCCGATGGCAAACGGGTGGCTTTTTGCCGCAACAATTTCATCGATGGCACGCGCCAGATCGCCGAGAAAGGGCTGAACATGAGCCTCTACACCGCCGATGTAGTAGACGGTAGTTGGGTGAACATCAAGGCATTCCCTTACAATGGCTCCGACTTTGCCACTGGCTTTCCGACCCTTTCGCCCAACGGCAAAATGCTGCTCTTTGCCTCCAACCAGCCCGGTGGGCTGGGCGGCTGGGACATCTACGTGTCCAACTGGGTGAGCGACAACTGGACGACGCCGCGCAACGTGGGTACGCCACTCAACACCCCTGGCAATGAGGTGACGCCTTTTTATGACGGCGACAACCTGTATTTCTCCTCTGACTGGCACCGCGGCTTGGGCGGCCTGGATGTGTTCCGGGCCGAACTGGGGGAAGAATCGGTATCCAATGTGTTCCACTTAGGTCCCGGCATCAACTCTTCCTACGATGACTATAGCTACATCTACAGCGAGGGCCAAAAAATCGGCTACCTGACCAGCAACCGCCCCGGCGGGCGCGGCCACGAGGACATCTGGCAGGTCACCAAAAAGCGGGATGGCGCAGCACCGGTAGCAGTAGTCACCGCCAAACCCACTCCAACCCCTGCCTCCCCAACCCAATACCCGACCCCCACCCAATATTCGACTCCGCCCCCGACCACGCCCGTTCCGACCGCCGAGTGGGGAACGCTTTACGTATTGGTGAACGACGAGTACGGCAACATACTCCCCAATGTCAACCTCGACTTTTCCACCTGCGGCCTGGGCTTGGGCCGTACTGACAATGACGGCAAGTTTTTCTTTCGCCCCCTGTCCTACGTCGTGGATTGCAGCGTCGAGATCAGCAAGGGAGGCTATCAGGATACCCGCGTGGACCTCAATGGGTTCGGCCAGCGCAACGTGGTGGTGGCCATGCTCCACGATAAACGGCAGGAATTCATCGGTTCTATTGTGGACCGGCAGACGAAAGTGGCCCTTCCGGACGTGGTCGTGGAGGTGAGCTACGAAGGCAAAACCATCCAGACTTCCACCGATTACAAAGGAGCGTATGCCCTGGCCCTGGAGCCTGGCGTAACCTACAACCTCACCTACCAGCGGTCGGGTTACAACACTTTTACCTCCAGAACCCGGCCGGGTGCCACCGGTATGTCCATCCCCCAGGTGCAACTTGAGCGCACGGTGGATTATGCGGCTTCCACGGCGACCACGACCACTGAACGGCCTACGCAATACAGCACGCCCAGCAACACGACGACCACCAAAACTGCCAATCCCACCCCCACCATAGAATTGTTGAGTGCCGCCAAGCCCGAGGCAGGGCCTACGCCTTTACTGCCGGTCAATGGCTACTCCATCCAATTGGCTGCTACGCCGGACGACCTCACCGCCACTTTCTTGCGCAAATACGAGGACTTGAGCAAGTACGGCAATCTGTACGCGAAAAGTGAGGACAATGTGAATAAGGTGCGGCTGGGGATTTATCCTACCAAGTCCGAGGCGCAGGACAAACTAAAGCTGATCCAGAAAAAATCGGCTTTCAAGAGTGCTTTTGTGGTGGAAGAACGCGGTGCCGACGAAAATCTGGTGGTTGGCCCGCCGACTGCCGCCGCTACGCGCACACCTGCTGCGCCCGCGCCCACCCAGTACAGCACAAAGG
>JAYUXG010000617.1:0-2847 GCA_043753125.1 Saprospirales bacterium
GCAATTGCCAGCGATCCGGTGCAGATGGAAAATTTATTGAAAAATTCCGAAACGTTGTTGGAAGATACCCTCCCAATAAAACCGACCGATTAAAATAACCGTACTTATAGGGTTAACAGGTTAAACATCGCGGACCGCAACGCGTTTCTCATCAAACACCAATCTTTCATTCATCTTACAACAACATGAAAAAACTTTTCCTCTTTAGTACTCTCCTCCTTTCTTGTTTCTCCGCATCGGCCACCATGTACACGCTTTCGGCCAGTCTCGATGGTGTGCAAGAAAATCCTGATGTTGCGACAGCTGCCACGGGCACATTGACCGGCACCTATGATGACGTGACCAACTCTCTATCCTATACCATCACGTATATGAATCTGAGCAGCGCGTTGCAAGCTGCCCATTTTCACGGACCGGCACCAGTAGGCGTGAACACGGGTGTCAAAATTGGTCTCACCCCCGGGGCAAGCCCAATGACTGGCACAGTTACGGTTGTGCAGTCCGATGAGGCTGATCTACTGGGCGGCTTGTGGTACGTCAACCTGCACACTGTGAATTTTGGGGGTGGCGAAATCCGGGGTCAGATGTCCGCCGTGGCCTTGCCAGTAGAACTGGTCCGTTTTGATGCCACTGCCAAGAATAGTATGGTCTATCTGGACTGGAAGACGGCCACCGAACTGAACAACGACTACTTTCAAGTGGCTTATAGCCAAGATGGTCGGCACTTCGTGGAGGTTGGCACGGTAAAGGGACAGGGTACCAGTCAAGCGGCAAAAAATTATGCCTTTACGCACCAACGCCCGGTGAAGGGCACCAACTACTATCGGCTGCAGCAGGTGGATTTTGATGGGCAGTACCAATACTCCGCCGTGGTGTCGGTGGAAGTGGAAATGAACGAAATTTACCTCTTTCCGAATCCAACGACGGGCGTCATGCAGTTGAATGGACCGTCCATGGAAGGGACAGTACGCGTAACCGACAGCATGGGCAAACTTGTCCAAGTGCAAGATCTTTCCAAACGACAGGGCTTGGACATCAGCCAACAACCTAAGGGCATTTACTTGGTTGAGATTCGGGCAGGGAACCAAACTACGGTGAAACGTATTGTAAAAGAATAGTTCTTTACTGACGATATGAGCCGCTGTACTTAATTTTGTAGCAATGCTCTATATGTTAAATCATATAGGGCATTGCCATTTGTAGAATGGCGGTGTAAAAATGGGTTTTTACTTCAAAATAAAATTCCCCACTCCGCACTCCAGGCACCGCTTCGGATCACAGTATCGGGTCTTCAAATGCAGCAATGCCTGGCTTTGATAAGCGTGGCGGGGTGGTACGCCCAAGGCCGCCCAACCGTCTACTATGGAGTTGCTTTCGGGAGGCAATTCTTCCAGCAGCCGGAGAGCACGGTTTTGCAAATCAGTATTCTCCTTCATACGGCCATAATGAAAAAGAACCGGCACAATGGTGTTGATAATCAATAGGTGGACAAAGTCGCGGCCCAGCAGTTTAGTGCGCGAGAGCGAGGGTTTATCAAACTGATAGTGGGTGAGCCAGTAATCGGCGGGTTGCACCGCGAATAGATTTTCCAAGGCCCGCACATGCTCCGCTTCCAGGATTTTACTGAACAAATGCGCTGACTGATGCACCAATGCCGCGAACTGGGCTAACCGGATAGTTGGAAAGTTGGCCGGGCGTAAGCGCAGAAATTTCCATTGGCTGGCAGCCAACGGCACCAGCGCGTACTTATGGGCCAGGTGCCGGTACTCCTGCGCCAACGCTTGCGGGTACTCGTCCTGAAATATCTTTTCCAGCAGGCCAGCCTGCCCAAACAACAGGGCTTCGATTTGCAGACGGCTATTCTTATGCTTGGCCAGCACGGTCAGTGGCAAGGAGCGGGCCAGGGCCTCGAACGGCTCGGCATTGACTTTTAAGCCGAAATTGCGGGCCAATAATTGATAAAAGGCCACTTCCCAGTGGTTTTCCGTGGTAGTGAGCAGATCGGCGATAGTCGCCGTTTTTTGTTCCAGGCGTTCCACCAGCACCCGGTCGAGCCAGTTGAGCCGCACGATGTCGGGCGTAGATGTAAAAAAATGCTCGCAGGGAATCCAGGCCCGCTCGTGTTCGAGGCGTTGATAGATGGCTAGCAGCCGTGGCGGGATGCGGCCTTCCAACACCAGGCAGGCGAGGCGCGACCCGTCGCGGTGGCGTGTAACTGGCTGATCTTCTTCCAACACTACGTGCAGCACCACATTGTCGTAAGCCGGGTCTTCGTGGTGGCGATGGGCCAGCCACTCGGAACTACGCACGTGTATTTCCACATTGCCCGCCCACAGCGTGTCGCCAATGCGGACGCGCGCGTTGAAGAAATCCGGCCCGGCGTGGGTGTTGTGTTCTCCGGGATGGAGGATTTCGAGGGCCTGGCCTTCGGTGGTGTACAGGTCTTGCAAGTCGAAGCGTCGCCAACGCCAGAGGAAGTGGAGGAAGGTTTCGGGCATGGGGGAGGAGTTTATTTTAGTTTTTCTTGTAAATCATTGAGTCTGCTTGTTGCAAATTCGTAAGTAGGATTAATATTAAGTGCTTTTTGATAATATAATTGTGCTTCATATAGTAATCCTAAGTTTTCTTTTGCGATTCCTCGGAAAACATACGAGCAAAAATTATTTTGATCAATATAAAGTGCTTGGCTAAAGTCCTCAATAGCCTCTCTATGTTGTTCTAATTCGTCTCTTGCACGCCCCCGACCGAAGTATGCATGAGCATATTTCGGGTTAATACTGATAACTTGATCATAATCTTCAATAGATTCTTGGTAATGTTTTGATTGCCTTTTTAACCACCCTCTAT
>JAYUXG010000618.1:0-2842 GCA_043753125.1 Saprospirales bacterium
CCATCACCTGGTACTGGTTGCCCGCCAGCAGGATCGGCTCCACATAGTCGCCCGCGAACTTTCCACGCAATATGGCATCCAAGCCACAGCCATTGCCAAGGATTTGTTCCGCCCCGAGGCCGCTGAAGAACTCTACCGGGAAGTGCAGTCGAAAGGGCTGCAAGTGGATATTCTGGTCAACGATGCCGGGCAGGGCGAGTGGGGCGAGTTCCACACTACCGACCTGCAACGTCAACTGGACATCATCCAACTGAACATTTCCTCCTTGACGGCTTTGACGCACCTGTTCTTGCAGGATATGCTGGCCAAGGGCTACGGGAAAGTCCTCAATTTAGCCTCTATCGCGAGCACTTCCGCGAATCCATTGTTGGGCGTGTATGCGGCCACCAAGGCTTATGTGCTGTCATTTTCGGAAGCCCTGCATAACGAATTGGAAGACAAAAACATCACCGTGACGGCACTGATGCCCGGTGCGACGGACACCGATTTTTTCAGCAAGGCCAATATGGAGCATACCAAGGCGGGCCAAGGCTCGAAGGCTGACGCTGCAGACGTGGCCAAGGCTGGCTACGAGGCCCTCATGTCTGGCGACGACAAGGTACTCCCCGGCGTGAAAAACAAGATCATGGGCGGCATGATGAACGCTATGTTGACCGAAGAGGCGGCCGCTTCGATGGCGCGGAAACAGATGGAACCGGCAGAGGAGAAATAAATCGGCAAGGAGCAAATAGAGTGCAGCGACATCCCGATTTTTCATCGGAAAGGCAATCAGCGATTCCCCGCTGGTTGCCTTTTTTATTATCCTATTGCAGCAATTTCCCAGTTGGTTGCATATAAGAAAGTGAACCCGATCTGGTTTTACTTTCCAACCTGGGGTCGCTTCCACTTTTTTGATGGCCACAAAAGAGCAAAGGCGGTTTCGATTACCACAAAACATGAAAAAAATAATTTTTGCCGGTCTGCTTGCCGCTTTGTTTTTAGCCTGCCACAAGGATTTCGATAACACTACCGTCACTCAGACTGGCCCCATTCCTACGGTCAATATACAAGCCTCCCTGTATGGACGGGTACTGACGACCGCTGGTATGGTGGTCAGTGGGGCCGAAGTAAAAGTGGCTGGTCAGACTCTCACGACCAATGCCCAAGGCCTTTTCTTCGTCTATAATCAGCAACTGGACCATAATGGCACTTACGCGCAGGTAAAAGCACCGGGTTATTTTTCTACCGGTCGTTTTGCGCACCCACATCTGGGCAGTAGCACCTATATGGAAGTAGTGTTGATGGAGAAAACCAGTCAGCAATTTTCTGCCAACAGTACAGCAACCATTCCAGTGTCCGGTGGAGGTAGTGTGACTATTCCGGCGCAGAGTCTGGTCACTGCCGATGGGCAGGCTTACAGTGGTACGTTTCTGGCGGCAACCCACTGGCTGGATCCAAGTGATAACAAAACTTTTAGCACTATGCCCGGTGATTTGCGTGCGGAAGACGCCGAAGGTCGCGCTAAGGTCCTAAAAACCTTTGGTATGGTTGGCGTGGAACTTGCTACGCCCGCCGGGGTTTCCTTGAATCTGGCATCTGATAAAAAGGCCACTGTTTCTTTGCCTATACCTGCTTCCATTTCTTCCAATGCGCCCAATAACATTTCACTGTGGCATTTTGACGAAAGCAATGGCTATTGGAAAGAAGAAGGCAGCGCCACCAAACAGGGCAGTAATTATGTGGGCGAAGTGGCACATTTCAGTTTTTGGAATTGTGATGTTCCGGGTGACTACATTATATTGAATGGTTGTTTGGGAAATGCCAATGGCAATCCTTTGGGAAATACATGGGTAAACCTCACTTCGCCGAACTACGGTAATGGCTATGCATATACGGATGCTGAAGGCCGCTTTGGTGGTGTTGTTCCGGCGAATGAATTACTGAATTTAAAAATACATAATAGTTGTGGTGCAGTCATTTACAGCACGATGATCGGCCCATTTTCAGTAAACACTACCCTGAGTAAAATAAACATTAACAATACTACACAGACAACCCTCTCTGTTAGCGGTACACTTGTAGATTGTAATGGAGTACCGTTGACCAGTGGTCTGGTCTGTATACAGGATTCTGTGTTTGCTGTTGTACCAACGGATTCCAGCGGTCACTTTGAGACCACTATCTACACTTGTTCTTCAATAACTGCGCTGAACCTGAGGGCCTACAATGTGGTCAATCCGTCGCAAAGTGTGCCTCTTGTGGTAAATGTAGTAGGTGGAGTAGCCAACGCTGGTACTATTCCAGTCTGTTCCGCGCTGGACGAGTATGTGACTGTGCAACTTAATGGCCAAACAAACACCTACTTCTTGTATCCCGAATTTTTGAGTACTGCATCGGAAGGCTACCTAGGTGCCTCCACACAGGATTCGACATATGTACGATTGGCCTTTCAAAGGGATTCCGCTACGATGGGTCCAACTACGGTCAGATTTTTAGAAGGTGCGTATGTAAATCCGGCTGGCTACCATTCTTTTGGCTGCGAATATTGCCCCAGTTCGAGTTGTCTCTGCGATCCAACGGATACGGAAAATGTAATCTTTACTAACTTCCCGCTGACTCCAGGACAATATGCTATCGGTAGTGCCAGCGGTTCCGTGTGGGACAATGACAATGCCGCTCTGCTACCCTACACGCTCTCTTTCCGACTGAAAAAAATCTATTAACGACCTCCGCCTATGATTGGCCCGGACACAGACATACCAACTATAGTGGATGGCTGCATACGCCAGCATCCGGCTGCCCAAAAGGAGCTGGTGCGGCGCTATGCAGCCATCCTGCTATCCGTCGCCCATCGGTATGCCCG
>JAYUXG010000619.1:0-16304 GCA_043753125.1 Saprospirales bacterium
ATAAAGCGGGCGGGCTCGCGTTTTTGGTCGGTCAACGCCCGCAACAAGGCAAACAATTCCGGACGCACCTGGATTTCGTCAATAATGATGCACTTGTCAGCGTGGCCGGACAGATAGGTTTGGGCATCTTCCAGTTTGAACCAATCTGCCTGAAGTTCCAGATCGAGGTAAAGCGTAGGTTTGGGAACTTTCGATTGCAGGTGTTTGACCAGCGTTGTCTTACCAACTTGCCGCGAACCTACCAGCCCGACAATTGGAGACCACGACAAATCCCGCAGGATTTTCCCGGAAAGCAAGCGTTCTATCATACGACAAAAATAAAATCATCCGAGTAATTTTAAATATTTATTTTAAACTTACTCGGAAAAACGTTAAAAAATGACTCAAACCTTTCAACACGTCTCCTACCTCTGGGACGAGCAAAAAGCCGCCGAACTGGCCGACGACGAGGTAGCGCTGCTCGTCTATCGTTCCAATCTGCTCGGCGCCGACCTCCGCCTGACCAACTACGGCGGCGGCAATACCTCCTGCAAGGCCCTGGCCAAGGACCCCCTGACCGGCCAACCGGTCGAAGTGATGTGGGTGAAAGGCTCCGGCGGCGACCTCGGCACCATGCCGCGCAGCGGCCTGGCCGCCCTGTATGTCGAGCGTTTGCGCAGCCTCAAAAACGTGTATCGCGGCCTCGCCCACGAAGACGAAATGGTGGAGCTGTTCAACCACTGCATCCATGACCTGGCCTCCAAGGCCCCTTCCATCGACACGCCGCTGCACGGTTTTTTGCCATTTAGGCACATCGATCACCTCCATCCCGATGCGGCCATCGCCATTGCCGCCGCGAAAGACGGCCAGCGCATCACCGCCGAACTGTTTGGCGGAACGGTCGGTTGGGTCGGCTGGCAACGCCCGGGCTTCGATCTGGGTTTGCAACTGCTCGAATGTCTGGAAGAGAGCGCTGCCCAAGGCGTCGTGCTGCGGGGCATTATGCTGGGTTCGCACGGCCTGTTCACCTGGGGCGACACCGCTTTCGAGAGCTATATCAATACCCTGGAAGTCATCGAAATATGCGCCGATTATCTGGAAAAAAACGAAGGCAGAAACCGCCCGGCATTCGGAGGCGCAAAAATTGAAAGTCTGGAAAAAGCCACCCGACTCAAACAAGCTGCGCATCTCGCTCCCATCCTGCGTGGCTTCTACTCGACAACTAGTACCCAATACACTAATACACTAATAACCAGTACGCCAAAAATGATAGGGCATTTTTCGGATGACGAAAGGGTATTGCAATTCATCAATTCCAACGATCTCGACCGTCTCGCCCCACTTGGTACCAGCTGCCCCGACCACTTTTTGCGCACGAAGATCTCGCCTTTGGTACTGTCTTTAAAACCGGGCGAAGATTTGTCGGACGGGTCAAAAATCAAAGCCGTATTAGCCCCCCACTTTGAGGCCTACCGGCAGATGTATGCCGACTATTACGCCACCTGTCGTCGTGCCAACAGTCCGGCGATGCGCGACCCCAATCCGGTGGTCATTTTATGGCCGGGCGTGGGAATGTTCACCTTCGCCAAGGACAAACAGACCGCGCGCGTCGCCGCTGAATTTTACACCAATGCGATCAACGTCATGCGTGGCGCGGAAGCGATTTCCGAGTACACCTCGCTGCCCCGCCAGGAAGCTTTCGACATCGAATACTGGCTGCTGGAAGAAGCGAAATTGCAGCGGATGCCCAAGCCCAGATCCCTGACGGGTCGCGTGGCGCTGGTGACCGGTTCGGCCGGTGGCATTGGCAAAGCCATCGCCCGGAAATTTGCCGAGGAGGGCGCCTGCGTGGTGCTCAACGACCTGAATGCGGAACGTCTGGCAGAAGCCAAAGCCGAGTTTTTGAAGGCCTTCGGCAAAGACACCGTAGCGACCGCATCGTTAAATGTAACGGACGGCCAATCCATTGCCTCCGCTTTGGAAGCCGCCTGCCTGGCTTTCGGCGGCGTGGACCTGGTGGTCAACAACGCGGGGATCAGCATTTCGCAGCCTTTGGCCGAGCATACCGAGGAAAACTGGGACAAACTGTACGACATTCTGGTGAAAGGTCAATTCCTGGTCAGCCAGGCTGGTGTGGCGGTGATGCGCAAGCAGGGTTTTGGCGGCGACATCGTGAACATCGTCTCCAAAAATGCGGTGGTGGCCGGCCCCAACAACGCGGGCTACGGCTCGGCCAAAGCCGCCCAGGCCCACCTGACGCGCTTGCTGGCCGCCGAACTGGGCCCCGATCGCATCCGCGTCAACACGGTGAATCCCGATGCGGTCATCGCCGGCTCCAATATCTGGTCGGGCGGCTGGGCCGAGGGCCGGGCCAAAGCCTACGGCGTGACGGTGGAAGAACTGCCCGCCTACTACGCCAAACGCACGCTGCTGAACGAGATCATTTTGCCCGAAGACATTGCCAACGCCTGTTTCGCCCTGGTCGGCGGTCTGCTCTCCAAGTCCACCGGCAATGCGCTGAACGTGGATGGCGGCGTAGCGCTGGGATTTTTGCGGTAGTACCTTTTCAGTACAAATACAACAAAAATGATGCGGAAACAATTTACTTTTCTGTTACTGGCTTTGTTGGGACTTGTTCCCCTTACCGCACAAACCCAACGCCCCTTCGAGCCGGAAATCCGTGCCTTCGAGCGGCTGGATTCCATAGAAAAACCTGCCCAAGGCCAAATCCTGCTGTACGGCAGTTCCACGATGCGGCTTTGGAACACGTACCAAGCCGATTTGGCAGGCCACCAAGTTGTCAACCGAGGTTTTGGCGGCTCGCAAATGTCCGACGCGGTTTATTACTTTGACCGGGTGGTGCTGCCACTCAAACCCTCGTGGATTTTGCTGTACGAAGGCGACAACGATCTAAACAGTGGTAAATCGTCAGAACAGGTTTTTGCGGATTACCAAACCTTTATGAAACTGGTCAAAGAAAAACTGCCAAAGACTAAAGTGGCCATTTACACCTTGCGCCCCAGTCTGGCGCGGGAAAACAGGATGCCTCAACAACGACAACTCCATGCCTTTTTCAAAAAATACGCCCGCAAACACCGCAAAAAGGCTTATTTTATTGATGCTTACCAATTGTTGCTCACGCCCGAAGGAAGGCCCAACGGCGACTACTTAGTCGAAGATAAATTGCACCTCAATGCCAAAGGCTACCGGGTGTGGACGCAGGTGACCAGGGATTTTTTGAAAAAACAAGGCCTGTAAAATGCTACGCATCGCTTTCAAAATGAAGCTCTACCCCGGTCAGGCAGAGGAGTACCGACGACGTCACGACGCGCTTTGGCCGGAACTTGTCGACTTGCTCCGAGAAAAAGGCATTCGCGAATACTCGATTTTTCTAGAGGAGGAAACTCATGCGCTGTTCGGCGTTTTGGACATTGGACAGCCGACTAATCTGCACGAATTGCGTAGCCACCCGATAATGCAACGCTGGTGGGCCTACATGGCGGACATCATGGAAGCGAACCCTGACCATTCGCCAGTGACAGTGCCATTACAGGAAGTTTTTTATCTAAAATAAGGAGATGAAAATTGGAGTCGAATCCAGCGGTCAAATCTCTGCATCCCAACATACAAATTCCCATGGTTATAAAAAGGCACCATCTCGACACCCACAACGACCAGTTGCTTAGCCAGCACCTCAAACGCCTCGGATTTCTCAGTGCTGACCTCAGCGGCGAACAGGACATCATTCGCCAACTCGTTGCTTTTCAGGTCGCTATACCGTCTTGGGCCCTTGGTACCGGCGGTACGCGCTTTGGACGTTTCCCCGGCGGCGGGGAGCCTCGTTCGTTGGAAGAAAAGATCGAGGATGTGGGGCTGCTTTACGCGCTCAATCGGTCGAGCGGGGCTATCTCGCTGCACATTCCTTGGGATGTACCGGGCGACGCGCAAGCTATCAAGTCCCTTGCGGCGCAACATGGCCTACGGTTCGATGCAGTCAATTCCAATACGTTTCAAGACCAGCCGGGCCAGGTGTGGAGTTACAAATTTGGCTCGCTCCAGCACGTTAACCCTGCTGTGCGCCGACAAGCCATTGACCACAATTTAGAGTGCATTCAGCATGGCATGGCCCTGGGTTCCGAGAGTATTACTGTTTGGTTGTCCGACGGTTCGTGTTTTCCGGGACAGTTGAATTTCCGTCGTGCCTTCCAAAATACCTTGGATGGTCTCCAGGAAATTTACGCCGCACTGCCGCCGCACTGGAAAATGTTCGTGGAATACAAGGCTTACGAACCGAATTTTTACAGCATGACCGTCGGCGATTGGGGCCAATCGCTGCTGTATTCCAACAAGCTGGGCGACCAAGCCTACACGCTGGTTGATCTCGGTCACCACCTGCCCAACGCTAATATTGAACAGATCGTCGCGTTACTGCTCATGGAAGGCAAACTCGGCGGCTTCCACTTCAACGACTCCAAGTACGGTGATGATGATCTGACTGCTGGTAGCATTAAGCCCTATCAATTATTCTTGATTTTCAACGAATTAGTCGAAGGCATGGACGCAAGAGACATGAAACACGCCACGGATTTGGGCTGGATGATCGATGCATCGCATAATGTGAAAGACCCGCTCGAGGACCTGTTACAATCCGTTGAAGCCATTCAGATTGCCTACGCGCAGGCTCTTTTAGTGGACCGAGCGGCACTAGTAGCCGCACAAAACGACAACGATGTGACCCAAGCCCAGGAAATTCTGCAAGCCGCCTTCCGTACCGACGTGCGCCCCTTGGTGGCCGAAGCCCGGTTGCGGGCGGGTGGTGCCTTGCAGCCGTTGGCAGCTTATCGGGATTGGAAGGTGCGAAACCATCTGGTGCGCGAACGAGGAACGAAGACGGTGGCTACGGGGCTTTAAAATAACTATGACCTATGACCTATGAAGTGTTCATAGTTTATACCTCATACTTCATACCTCCCTTATGATCCTCATTCTCGACATCGGCAAAACGAATAAAAAGTGCTTCGTCTTTGACGAGGATTATCAGGTCGTGTTCGAGCAGACTACCCAACTACCCGAAACCACCGACGAGGACGGCGACCCCTGCGAAGACATTAGTTTGCTAACTACTTGGGTAGAGCAAACTCGGCAGGAAGTGCTGAGTAATGCTCGGTTTCAAATCCACGCAGTCAATGTCGCGACCTATGGTGCCAGTTTGGTGCATCTGGATGCCGCAGGCCAGCCCGTCGCGCCGTTGTACAACTACCTGAAACCTTTCCCGGAGGAATTAAAAGAGCAGTTTTTGAAAAGTAATGGCGGAGTAGAAAAAGTAACGCTCGAAACCGCTTCGCCCATGCTGGGTATGCTCAATTCGGGACTGCAACTATATTGGTTGAAATATAGAAAACCCATAGTGTTTGAGCGGATAAAATGCACGTTGCATCTGCCGCAATATATTTCCCTTTTGGTCGAGTCAGGCGGTGACTTTGAGTCATCGCCTGATTGCGCCATCGACATCACCAGCCTTGGCTGCCACACGATGCTCTGGGATTTTCAGAAAAAAGACTACCACGATTGGGTAAAAAGGGAAGGTATAGTGGAGAAATTTCCACCTATGATCCAACTGGGTGGCAACTACATAGGCATTCCTTTTAGAGTCAGTAACCAAACAACCAATATCCAAATAGGCCCAGGGATACACGACAGTTCAGCGGCCTTGATTCCGTATTTGATGACTTTTGAAGAACCATTCGTGCTGATTTCCACTGGCACTTGGTGCATCTCGCTCAACCCATTCAACCACGAACCACTTACCGACGACGAATTGGCGCAAGACTGCCTGTGTTACTTGAGCCAAACAGGTCAGCCCGTGAAAGCCGCGCGTTATTTTGGTGGTTATACCCATGAATTAAGGGTGAAGGAACTGGCAGCAGCGTTTGGTGTCGGCGAAGATTTTTACAAGTCTGTCCAACTCTCCGAAAGTTTAAAACTTTCGGAGAGTTATGTTGCCTTCATGCGTCAACTCGTTGAAAATCAAGTTGTTTCAACACGTCTGGCCTTGGGTGATTCTCCCGTACGGCGCATTTTTGTGGATGGTGGATTTTCCAAAAACGAAGTGTACATGACCTTGCTGGCCCAATCGTTTCCACAGCTGGAGATCTGCGCTGCGGAAGTGGCGCAAGCGACTTCGCTCGGCGCAGCATTGGCGATTCATTCGTGCTGGAACAAAAAGTCGCTGCCCAAAAACCTTATTTCACTAAAAAAATATCCTGTACTCCTCCCATGAAATTGGCCTACCATCCGGACTACCCTTCCATCGACGACCTGCGCACCCGCGCCCAACAGCGCATCCCCCGCTTCGCTTTTGAATATCTGGACGGCGGTTGCAACGAGGATGTGAACCTTCATAAAAACACGGCCGAGTTGCGGGAAGTGGAATTGAAGCCCTTTTATTTGAGCAAGCACAGCGGCTCAGATCTGAAAACCGAACTGTTCGGCCACGTGTACGACGCGCCTTTCGGCATCGCTCCAGTCGGGTTGCAGGGCTTGATGTGGCCCAACGCGCCAGAGATCTTGGCCAAGGCCGCTTTCGACCATAACATCCCGTTTGTGCTCAGCACCGTTACTACGTCCAGCATCGAGCGTATTGGCCAGCTGACCGAGGGCCAGTTTTGGTTCCAGCTCTACCACCCCGCCGACAATGCCCTGCGCGACGATGTCCTGAACCGGGCAGAGGCAGCGGGCTGTCAGGTGCTGGTCATTCTCTGCGACGTACCGACTTTCGGCTATCGCCCGCGCGACATCCGCAACGGGCTGGCCATGCCGCCCAAAATGACGTTGCGCAATATGTTGCAAATTATGGGCAAGCCTGAATGGGCCGTTCGCACCCTGCTGCATGGGCAGCCAGATTTTGCCACTATGAAAAAATATATACCCAAAGGCTTGAATATGAAGCAATTGGGGCTGTACATGAACCAGACTTTTTCGGGCCGGTTGAACGAGGAGAAAATTGCCCCGATTCGGGACCGTTGGAAAGGAAAGATCGTGCTGAAAGGCGTTGCCAGCGTGGAGGATACTGCCTTGGCGATAAAATTGGGGTTAGACGGTATCATTGTGTCTAATCATGGTGGCCGACAGCTGGACGCGGGGCAATCGTCTATAAAATCCTTGGCGGCTATTACCCAACGATACGCGGGTCAGATCAAAATCATGCTGGATAGTGGTCTGCGTGCTGGTCCCGATGTGGCCCGGGCACTAGCGAGCGGTGCGGAATTTACATTCCTTGGCCGGTCGTTTATGTACGGTGTGGCAGCGTTGGGGAAGGAAGGCGGCAATCACACCATCAGCATTTTGAAAACGCAATTGCAACAGGTAATGGAACAGATCTGCTGCGAAAAAGCAGTAGATTTTCCGAGGCATTTGATCTCCCATCAAGAGAATGTCGCACTTAATCCAAAAGTGTCACATTCCGGCTTAAGGAGTTAGATTTGATTCGCTAAACAGAAGTTTATTTCCAATCAAAGTAAAATTCCTTGGCTTTGGCTACATCGAAAGTCCTGAACAGTGGAATGACTTTGTCTATATATGATGTAAATTGCTGCCCTACCTATTCCGCCGGATCGAAATAATTTTTCACAAACGTGTGCATTTGATGCTCCGTCATTTTGTCCGCCGGTTTCACCTCTATTTCTATTCCATCAAAATGATGGTCCTCTTTCAAAAAGTTGGCTAATTCGCTTTTGGCAGTAGTTGGCCCAAAAATCACCACTTTTTCATAATTTTTGATGACCTCCGCGATCCTTTTGTAATAGCTGCCCTGCTGCTGCTGCTCCTTGTTGTGCATCACATTTTCGTTCCGGTTTAGCGTCTCCTCCCGATCCTGGCTCGTAAATTCAGAATCAATGCCTTCGTTGATGATTGAGCCATTCGCATAGGTCATGGCGTGGGCAGTGGAATGATCCAACCAAATGCCCAATAGTCTTGTTTTTTTCATGTTTTGTGATGTCTGCTTGATAGTAATTTAAAGTACTGTTTTGGTTGTCCTCCGGTGAAAACCGCCGCAAAAGTACGAAGTTCTTTGGTAAAACTCGATTTCCATTCCACTGCTGCCCATGCAACCGCCTTATACTTGGCCGTACGCGTTCGGTCGGATTTACATGGAAGCCTGGTTTTTAACAACTGACGAACCACGAAAACAGGAAGAAGGGAAAAGTGTTGCATTCTTGATTGGCCTTGTCCGCTTCGCAGCCTCCTCACCGCTATTCCCTTTCCAGAGTCCGCAAAAGTGCTAAATTTGTCCGCACTTTTGCAAAAACCGAACCACCGCCGCGCGCAAACCCTTGTTTTTCAATGAAAAACACCTACTACGACCTTGTTGCCCAGACCTTTGACTTTCCCCAGGACGGGTTTAGCCTTCGCGATAGCAAGTTGCTGTTCAATGAAATCGACATTTATGACCTGATCCGGCGATATGGTACGCCCCTCAAACTGACCTATTTGCCGAAGATCGGCGAAAAAATCCAGATGGCCCGCAAGCTCTTCCGCGACGCCATCCAACGGTACAACTACAACGGCAAGTATATATACTGTTATTGCACTAAAAGCTCGCATTTTGCCTTCATTCTGAACGAAGTATTGGAAAACGGTACCCAGTTAGAGACCTCTTCTTCCTTCGATATCGACCTGGTGTGGCGGCTGTATAAGCAGGGCAAGATTAATAAAGGCACCATCATCATCAACAATGGCTACAAGCCGCGGCAGTACCTGGAAAAGATCGCCGCATTGATCAATGATGGGTTTACCAACGTCATCCCCGTGTGCGACAACGCGGAGGAACTGGCACAATACAACGAATTGGTCACGGTCCAGAGGTGCAACATTGGCCTGCGCATCGCCACGGAGGAAGAGCCGAACTTTGAGTTCTACACCTCGCGCCTAGGCATCCGCCAGAGCGAAATCATCCCTTTTTACAAGGACTTGGTGGCCAAGAACCCCAAGTTTGATCTGAAAATGCTCCACTTTTTTGTGGACATCGGTATCAAGGACACCATCTATTACTGGAGCGAGCTGCAAAAAGGCATCAAGGTCTACTGCGAGCTCCGCAAGATTTGCCCGACCCTCACCTGCCTTAACATTGGCGGCGGAATGCCTATCCGCAATTCGCTGGGTTTTGAGTACGACTACCCGTACATGGTGAGTGAGATCGTGCGGATGATCAAAGAGGCCTGCGACAGTGAGGGCGTGCCGGAACCGGACATCTACTCGGAATTTGGCAAGTACACCGTAGGCGAGAGTGGCGCAACCATTTTTTCGGTGATTGGTAAAAAGAAGCAGAATGATTCGGAGGAGTGGTATATGCTCGACAATTCGCTCATCAATACCCTGCCTGATAGCTGGGGTATTAAGGAGCGGTTTGTGTTGCTGCCCATCAATCACTGGGAGAAGGAGTACCAGCGCGTGAACATCGGTGGCATCAGCTGCGACAATGCCGACTATTACAACTCGGAGGCGCACATCAACCAAGTCTATCTGCCCAACTACAACATAAGCAAAGACGAGCCGCTGTACATCGGCTTTTTTCACACCGGGGCCTACCAAGAGGCACTGAGCGGCTACGGCGGATTGAAGCACTGCCTGCTCCCGGCACCCAAGCATATTTTGATTGACAAGAACTATTACGGCGAGTTCGTGGACTGGGAAATATTTAAGGAGCAGGACGCGGATTCGATGATGAAGATACTGGGCTACTGAAAAAAAACTATGAACGATGAACTATTGCCGCTTGCGATAACTCATAGCTCATAGCTATTCAAACGTTCCACTGCCCCAAAAACTTTAAAAATAGCTTGACCAAATTCTCCGCGTCGGAGATGCCACGGTGGTGAATACCGGTAAAAAGAATGCCTTCCATCTCCACGGCCTTGCGCAGGCCAATGCCGTTTTTCAAGCGTTTCATGTGCTTGTACTGCTCTTTTAAATTGACGTGGTGTTCGGTCCACTCGTGTTCGAGGCGATGGATTTTGCAATCGGCGGCAAACATTTTTCGGTCGAAATTGCCCCAGGAACACAGCACGTAGTCCTCTTCCCCAATACGTGCCCAATCCTGGAATTCTTCGATCACTGCTGGAAAATTCTTGGCGCGGTTCACATCGTCCTGCGTGATGCTGGTTAGTTGGCGGCAAAAGGGCGACAGCGTGGGATGCACCGCCGGTTTCACAAAACGGTTGAACTTGCCGCGTACCTCCCCGAATGCGTTCACCCGGAAAGCCCCGATCTCGATGGTTTCCTGCACGTAGCCCGGCGGCGTGTTCTCCCAACACGTGGCTTCGAGATCGTAAATGATGTAATTTTTCAATTTAATTTTTATTGGGTATTTGCAGATGCGAGCATTTGAGCATTTGAGCATTTGATTAATTACCTGATTATCAAGTGTTTTAATTAAGTATTCGAATCCTAAAATACTCAAATCTTCAAAAAATTCGGTAAAGAATATACCACAACCAAAGCCGAACACGGCTCTTTTGAGTGGCGTAAAAAAATTGTTGTTCCAACACTGGGTCGGGCAAGTGGTTCATTGGATGTTGCAAAGGAAAGGTCAAAGTCCGGGCACGACGTTTGGCCCGGTCATTTTGGCCAGTGGTGTGGGTGGCCCCTGCCTCCCCCACTCCTACGTTTTGCACGAGGTTGACCTGCGGAATGATACATAACCCATTGTTTTTCAAAATGGTATAAAACCAGGCGTAGGCCCAGGAGTTGTTCTCTTGTCGTTGCGTAACCTGGAATTTGTGCAGCATATATGTTTGTGCCAGCCGGTTCGGTACCAAGTTTTTAATGTCGCCAGCCGTTTCAAACTCCTCCAGACCATTCAATTCCAGCGTCATTTTTTCCCAAGCGCGCCGCCAGCCCGCCCAGCCCCAGACCAATGAAAAGCGGGAAAAAACGTAGCTTGTTGGACGATGGCGCGTATATTCCTCTACTAAATTGGAGCAACCAATGTGCATGATCTGTGGGTCGTCCGCATAACGCAACAATAGTTCTTCGCAATAGCTAAACAAAGAGGCATCGGGCACACAGTCGTCTTCCAGAATAATACCATAGGGTTCGTGCCGAAAAAACCAGTTGATCGCGTCGAAAACGCCCTCGCGCAGCCCCAGATTGCGTTCGCGATAGAGCGTATGTATCTCGCAGGGCCAGTTCACGCTACCTTCCAAGATCGCACGCACGTTGGCTACCTGTTCGACTTCCCCGGGCCGGTCAGGGCGGGGTCCATCGCAGTGGAGATACAGCCGGGGCGGGCGGGCTGCCCGGATGCGCTCCAGCACCTTGGCGGTGTGTTCCGGGCGGTTAAAAGTCAGAAAAAGCACCGCGACTTGACAAGGTGGCATAAAATATAGAGTTTTCATTACCACATAGTTCACATAGAACACATACTAGATGCTTATATGTTCTATTGTAAAACTATCTGGTAAATAGTCGATTTTTGGGCCAATATATGAAGGTTTTACTACTCAATACTTACCCACAGGGCGGGGCGGGCATCGCCTCTGGACGACTTTTGACCGCATTGCGGGCACAAGGCACCGATGCGCAGTTGCTCCACGCTGCCGATGTGGGCAGTCGATGGCCATTCTACGCCGAACGGCTCTCGTTTTTGCCTTATGAGCGCGACAAAAGTGTGCGTTTTTCATTTTCCCTGGCCAATTTTGGCAAGGACCTGCGCCAACACCCGCTGGTGCGGGCCGCCGACATACTACACTTACATTGGGTCAACCAAGGTTTTTTGTCCTTGAAAAACATTGCCCAACTGGCTGCCCTCGGCAAACCCATTGTCTGGACCTTACACGACATCTGGGCCTTCACCGGCGGCTGCCATATCCACACCTGCGACCATTTTCAACAAAGCTGTGGCCAATGCCCTTATCTGCGCCGTCCCGCACCCTACGACCTGTCGCACCGCATCTGGTTGGCCAAAAAGCGTTGGTTTCCGCCCAATATCCACTTTGTGACTTGCAGCGAGTGGTTAAATGGCATGGCTAAATCCAGCAGTTTGCTGGCAGATTACCCGATCACTACTATTCCAAACCCGATTGATACCACCGTTTTTAAACCAATTTCCGAAGTGGAACGGATCGCTTTTCGGGTGGAAAAAGGCGTCGCGCCAAGGGCCAGGGTCGTGCTGTTCGTGGCTATGAAAGTCAGTGAAACGCATAAAGGATTTCGTTTCTTGCAGGATGCGTTGCAACAATTGAAAACCAGCCATCCACATATTCCATTGGAAATCATGGTCATCGGCAAATCCGACCCCGAAGCAACTGCTGGCCTACCCTACCCTGTCCATCCGTTGGGGCTGATCCAGGACGCACAAACACTGGCTCGTATTTATGCCGCTGCCGATGTGTTCGTCACCCCCACCCTGGCCGACAATTTGCCTAATACGGTCATGGAAAGCTTGTCCTGTGGCACCCCCGTCGCTGGATTCCGCACCGGTGGCGTACCAGAAATGGTCGGTCATCAAGTTGAGGGCTACATCGCCGATCAAGGGGATAGTGCGGCGTTGGCGGAAGGTATTCGTTGGATGTTGATGGGCGAAAAGCCGCTGGTAGAACTTCGGCAGGCTGCCCGGCAGAAAGTGCAGCTTGCTTATGCAAGCGCAGTGGTGGCGAAACGATATTCGGATTTGTACAAACGTATATTGTAGCAAATCAGTAAATAATATCCAATAAATCAACCACCACTTTGGCTACGTTCTCCCCTGTCTTTTCCACTTGTTTCTTTATCGTTTGTCTATAGTTGTCCCGCCGAATTGCTATTCCGCTACACCCTACTCATTTTACTGTCACTGTCTGCCCTCGCACTACAGGCCCAATCGGTCGGCATCAACACCCCCACACCCGATGCTTCGGCCGCCTTGGATATTACCTCCACTACGCAAGGCATGCTGGTACCACGCCTGACCACTGCACAGCGTACGGCGGTCAGTAGTCCGGCCACAGGTTTGCTCGTGTTCGACAGCACCCCCGGCAGTTTCTGGTTTTACAACGGCACCGCTTGGACGGAACTCGTGGCCAGCACCGATGGCCTCGGCAGCCACACCGCCACCGCCAATATCCAGCTCAACGACCACTGGCTTTCCAATGACGGCGGCGACGAAGGATTACGGGTCAATAACAGTGGTAATGTGGGTATTGGCACCGCTTTGCCGCTCGAAAAGCTGCATCTGAGTGCGGGCAACTTTTTGGTCAGCGGCGTTTATGGCAGCGGCTCTGCTATCAGCGCAAGCGGCACAGGCACCCGGATGTTTTTTTACCCGAAAAAAGCTGCTTTCCGGGCCGGGGACGTCGAGGACGACCAATGGGATGATGGGAATGTTGGTGACTATTCTTTTGCCACTGGCAGCAGCAACATTGCATCCGGGGAAACCAGCTTTGCAGCGGGCAACTATGGCCTGGCCTCGGGGTTCGCTGCCACGGCTTTTGGTAGTGAATGTGTTGTCTCGGGCGACGAATCTTTTGCCGCTGGCAGCAGCAATGAGGTTACGGGGCGGACTTCGGTTGCATTTGGTAGCCAAAACACCGCTTCGGGCATTACCAGCGTCGGTATGGGCTACGAGTCCGTGGCTTCGGGCGACTATGCCGTAGCCATTGGGGAGAGCGTAGAGGCCGCTTCCAGGGCTGAAATCGTGGTGGGCACCTATAATACGACTTATACGCCTGCCTCTACTACTGGATTTGATAATAGCGGCCGCCTCTTCACCGTCGGCAATGGCACGGCCAGCTTTAACCGGAGCGACGCCATGGTGATTTTGAAAAGTGGCAGCGTAGGAATTGGGACCGCTTCGCCGGGACAAAAACTCGAAGTGAATGGCACCACCAAAACCGTCGGTTTCCAGATGCCAACCGGCGCGACGACCGGCTACCTATTGCAAAGCGACGGCAATGGCAATGGCAGTTGGGTCAGCCCGGCCTCCCTCTCCGTAGCCTACGCCGAGACCGATCCGCAAGTGATTTCTGCCACCACCAACTTGATCCCCAGATGGAATGGCAGTGTCCTAACCGATGGGTCAATAGTTGACAACGGAACCAGTATCGGTATTGGCACTACCTCGCCAGCAAACAAGTTGGACGTGGAAGGTGGATTGGCAGTGGGCAGCACTTATTCTGGTGCCAGCACGGCTCCTACAAATGGTGCCATCGTGGAAGGCAACGTTGGTATAGGCACCTCTTCGCCAACCAACAAGCTGGAAGTGAACGGTACCACCAAGACTACCAGCCTACAGATAACCAGCGGAGCAGCCACCGGCTACGTTGGGATCTGCCACCCACCAATATGGGTCCTGCCAGTGGCAGCGACCCCTACCTCCGCAGCCGTACCGCCCTCCTCCCTGGAGTATGGATGGTAGGCGATGGAAAAGTTCATGAATCGAGTACTGATCAATGCCAAGATTATGTTGCAAGGGGCTTACAGCACCACCACCGACAAAATGACCGATCACCTGCGCACTTTGGCCGCTTTCCCGACCACCGCGTCGGCTTCTTATGGTGTCGGCAAATTCATACACAGTAGCTGGCAGCCTGCGGACGGTTATTCCATAGCTGCTGCTGTATTGACCGTGACCGGCGACGATGCTATCGTAGATTGGGTATTTCTGTGGTTCAAGGATCCGACTTCGACCGCTACCAATCTGCAAACGCGGGTCGCCCTGCTGCAAAAGGACGGTGATATAGTGGAACTGAACGGCGTGGAACCGGTAGAAATGCCCGGCAATGCCACGCAAAACTATATTCTGGGGGTGGGCCACCGTAATTACCTTAGTGTGCGCACCCCCAACGGCAGCGGCATCAATTTCAACGAAAGCACCACAACGGCGTACGACTTCACGACGGCCCTCACCCAAGCCTATGGCACCAACCCCATGCAGCTGGTGGACTCTTCACCCAGTACTATCTATGCGTTTTGGGGCGGCAACGCCAATGCCAATCAAAATATACGGTATAGTGGACCGGCCAACGACAATAGCCAATTACTCAACACTTGCCTGGGGGGCCTTCCAAGTACGGTTTTGAGTAGCCAATATTCCAATTGCGATCTAAATATGAACGGAGTTGGATTATCAAATAGACGATTTACTGGACGAAGATAAGTGTTATGGGCACCTGTTGGGTTTTCACTCATTTGTGCCGCATTTTTCCTGTTTTTTACGCATCGTTTAGCCGCACAGACCGTCCAAGGGAGCATCCAAAGCACCAGTGATGCTAATAGTGTGCTGGTGGTCGCCAAACCGTCGACTAACCTGACCAACGTGCGGTTTTCCGGTTTCTCCCTGGCCATCAGTATTCCACACCAAACTATTACGCCGACTGCTATCATTGCTTCCAACAGTCTGCCACACCTCAATTGGTCACAGATTACCGACCTGAATTACAACGGGCGCGATTATTATATTTTTCTGGGAAATATAGATATAAACAACAACACAACCGTAACTTGGAGCAGTGCGCAGGACAATCCGGTCTTAAATATCCAATTTTCAAATGGCGTCGGCAGTGAAATCGTCCAACTCAATGACCTGACGGCAGATGGTGGTGGCTCCACCTTCCAAGCCTATTGGTATGTAGAATTGTTGGGTCCCGGTGACATTACCAATTACGCTGCCCCGTTCTATGCTTCCACTGGAAGTGGTGCGGCCACCAATAATGCCGGTGTTAACAGCTTCGTGCCCACCAGCAGCTCTATTGCCTTGCCGCTGCAACTGATTGACTTCAAAGCAGAAAAGCGGGAAGATAAATGGGTACACTTATACTGGTCAACTGTCAACGAAATCCGTTTTTCGCATTTTGACCTTGAAAAAAGTCCGGATGGCCTTTCCTGGGCAACGATTGGCTCGGCAACTGCTAAAAGCAGGCTATCCATTTCTCCTAATCCTACGGATGGTCTGGTAAAATTAACCTGGAACACCGGGAAAATAGAAGCCCAGCGGGAAGTACAACTTTTCGACTCGACAAGACGACTCCTCCTGGCCAGCACGACAGAAAGCAACACGATTTCTATTGACCTGTCCAGTAGGGCGGCTGGCATTTACTGGCTTCGGATCATCACCGGAACGTAAACAGGCAGCTACCGACTCATCAGACTATAAAAACCCGCTCAGGGCGTCTTCCAAACACTGGCTGCCAGCAAATTCACCTCAAACCAGCGATCATTATAAGTTTTGCCAATCGTCAGGTCAAATATGGCATTGCGGCGCACCGTCACCTCGCCCTCCCCATAGCCGTTCATCGTAGTCTCCTGCCAACGGCCATTTACCTTGCGTAAAAAAGTCGTCTTGGTGCGCA
>JAYUXG010000620.1:0-2838 GCA_043753125.1 Saprospirales bacterium
ATATAATCCGACCGGGCAGCATTCTCGGCGATCTCCAGTGGGATTTTGCGGGACTCGGCACCGGATTGGGCGACGCCAATGGTAATCTGGCCTTTTTTCGGGTCAATACTTTCGAAACGGAAATGCAGGCCAAAAGTCGGCACCTCGTCTTTGAGGCTGAACGGCTGGTTGCCCCGGATAAAATATACCGGCGCGGCCTGGGCTTTTTGACCATTCGGTGCGGTGATGTCCAAATTGGCGGCTACGGCAATATCGTTCGGCTGGGCCACGTAGGTACCACTCTTGATGTCGCGGTCGGCTTGCAAAAAACGGATTTGGTAGTCGCCGAACCGAAAGCCGCCGCCCTCGGACACCTGGAAATTCTGGTATTGTAGTTCGTCCTCCGTCTTGAGCAGCCGCTCCATGGAGGCCTCGGTGAGGCGTATTTTCATCTGTAACTGCCCAATCTGCGTGGCCAGCGTGAACGCCCCCTTGCCGGGGCGCAGATACAGCATCGGGGCGGCGGGGTAGCCTTGCGAATCGCGCAGTTGGTAGGCGCGCAGCCGTAGGCCAAAAGCCAGGTCGCCTTTCTCCGCATGGTACTCCGGGTGGGTGGGACTTTTGGTCACGCCCTCCACCACGAGGTAGTGTTTTTCGGTAAAAATCGTGTCCCCCACTATGGCTTCATAGGCTTCAAAACGGAGGCTATCTTCTTGTTGCCGTGCGTATTCCGGATCGAGTTCTGCTTTCGGCAGCGACGACACATTGGTAAAGATGTCGTAGTTCCAGTAGTGCTGCGTGGAAGGATTGCTGGCCACCACCTTCGAAAACTGCCGGTCGTACATGATGTTGGGCTTCAGCGTAAAACGCTCGCCCGTATAATTGCCGCTTTGATCGCGCTTCCTGAACTCGACTGTGAACGTCCGCGTTTGCCGCTCCATGGTGTCGCGCTGATAAGTGGCCTCGAAATTGTCCCGGATCGGCATAGCGGATTCTTTCATCAGAATCACGTTCTTTTTTAATTCATCGTCGCCCATACCTTCGATCAGGCCGTCCATCGCGAACGAATTGGATGAGATCCAAGCTTTGTTCAAACCAGTGCTCATCACGCCCAGCACCAACGCCCCAAAACCGACGTGCGAGATGATCGAGCCCGCCAGTTTCCAATTACCTTTCAGGCCCGAAAACAAATAGTCCAAGTTGGCTACCACGGTGAACATCCCGGCAAACAACAGCGCAAACAACTGCCAGGCCTTCACGTTGATCCACTGGGCATTCAAAGCGGTGAGTATGGCTGCGCCCAACGTAGCGATACCGATGTGCAACAAAAATTTGCGCCGCTGGCCCAACCAGTTCCGCTCATTGTAGCGGGTAAACTGGGCGATGCCGCTGAGCAAACCGATGAATACCGCGATCCACAATTGGTAGCGATTGTGGTGTTCAATAGGGTCTTTCAACGCCGCACCCACATAATCAGGGTTAAAAAGCTGCACGATCTTGTTCCACACCGGCAAGGAGGTAGCCCCCGTGATCAGCACCGCCGAAAACAACAGCACCAGCGAGCCGATCAACATCCAAAACTCGCGGGCAGTAGTGCTTTCCTCCGCTTTCATTTCCGGTACGCTGTGGTAGCGGGCAACCCATAGGCCCAGTCCCAGGCCAGAAAACGCACCGATGAACAAAATGAGTTGCCAGCCCAGCCCCATTTCCGTAAACGCGTGGGCGGAGGTATCACCCAAGATGCCGCTGCGGGTGAGGTAGGTAGAGTAGAGCACCATCACAAAAGCCAGCAAATACATCCCGTAAGTACTGCGAATGGAGTGGCCGGTGGCGCGGGCGATGAGGTTGGTGTGGATGCCCGCTACCAAGATGATCCACGGCACCAGCGAGGTGTTTTCCACTGGGTCCCACGCCCAATAGCCGCCGAACGACAGGGCTTCGTAGGCCCAGGCACCACCCATCAACACGCCCGTGCCGAGGATGGCCCCGGAAAACAGCGACCACTGTAGTGCCGGACGCAGCCACGCGGTGTGTTCGCGCAGCCAAAGGCCAGCCGTGGCAAAAGCAAAAGGCACGATGGTGGAGGCAAAGCCCAAAAACAACGTGGGCGGGTGGATGGTCATCCAATAGTTTTGCAGCAACGGGTTCAGGCCGTTGCCATCAATCCGCGCCAGATAGTCGGCGGTCTTGAAAATGGGGGCGTTGGCGGCCTCCGGCATTTCTCGCAGCAGGTCGAAAGGGCTGGCACCGAGCCGGAAATCGCCGAAATAGATGCCCAAAATCATTGAGGAAATAAAGGCCTCGGCCAAAGCAATGGTCGTCAGCACCGACGTTTCCCAGCGTCCGCTTCGCAAAATAAGGACCACGCCCAGTACAAGGTGCCAGAAACTCCACAGCAGGAAACTGCCTTGTTGCTCTTTCCAAAATGCCGAAAACACGTATTGTAGCGGCAAGTCATTGGAGACGTTGGAAAAAGCATACTGATATTCGTAATATTTACTAGACAGAATATAAAACAGGCTACCAATAATAGTCAATGTAGCCAGTCCATGCAGCAGAAAAGCAAATCGCCCTACGTTGCGCCAGCCTTCGTAGTCCGGTCGATCACGGTGTTGGGTAGCAAAGAAATAGGCAAACGTAGCCAGCAGGGCCGCCACAAAAGACAGTACTGCGCACAAATGGCCAATTTGGCCGGGAAGGAGGTGTTCTCCGACGTATTCCATTCGTTGTTAGTTATTAGTTGATTAGTTCAGCTCTTCTTCTCCGACCGCACATAGATTTCCTGGTCATTATACTTGGACGGGCATTTCAGCAGCATATCCGAGGCCTCGAAACGGTCGCCCGCCATTTGGCCGGTTA
>JAYUXG010000621.1:0-2835 GCA_043753125.1 Saprospirales bacterium
CGGCAATCTTGATCTGCTCCTTGATCAGGTCAAAATCAATGACTTCCTCGGTCACGGTATGCTCCACCTGGATGCGGGTATTCATCTCCATGAAGTAAAAATTCCGGTATTTGTCCACCAGAAATTCGACCGTACCCACGCCCTCATAGTTGATGGCATAGCAGGCTTTGATAGCCGCCTCGCCCATCTTTTCACGCAGCTCGGGGGTCATGAAGGGGGACGGCGATTCTTCCACCAATTTCTGGTGACGCCGCTGGATGGAGCAGTCGCGCTCGGACAGATGGCAGGCCTTGCCGAACTGGTCGCCTACGACTTGAATTTCGATGTGGCGCGGCTCCTCGATGTATTTTTCCAAGTAAATACCGTCGTTGCTGAACGAAGCCTTGGCCTCCCGGCGGGCCGTCTCCCATTGGTTTTCAAACTCTTCGGGCTTCGTCACGATCCGCATGCCTTTACCCCCACCACCCGCCGTGGCCTTCAGGATGATCGGATAGCCGATCTCGGCGGCATGCTGCAAGCCGGTTTTCACATCGGCCAGCAAACCCTCGGAGCCGGGCACGCAGGACACCCCTGCCTTCAGCATGGTCTCTTTGGCGGTTATCTTATCGCCCATGGCCCGGATTTGGTCAGGGGTCGGGCCGATAAACTTGACCTTGTATTGTTGGCAGACTTCAGCGAAATTGGCGTTCTCGGACAAAAAACCGTAGCCGGGATGGATAGCATCGGCGTTGGTGATCTCGACGGCGGCCATAATGCGCGGTACTTTCAAATAACTCTCGGCGGAGGCTGGCGGCCCGATACACACTGCCTCGTCCGCGAAGCGAACGTGCAGGCTGTCGCGGTCGGCCGTGGAGTACAGTGCCACCGTCTTGATGCCCATTTCCTTGCAGGTGCGAATGATGCGCAGGGCAATTTCCCCACGATTCGCGATCAATATTTTCTTGAACACCTTTTTCTAATTATAAATGATGAATTATAAATGAGAAATGATGAGTTGGAGTGTTCATCATTCATCATTATTCATTATTCAGGCGGGATCTAAGAGGAAGAGCGGCTGATCGTATTCGACCGGCGTAGAATCTTCCACCAGCATTTTTATAACCTTCCCTTGCAGGTCACTTTCAATCTCGTTGAAGAGTTTCATCGCCTCGATGATGCACACCGTCTGACCTTTTTGCACGCTGTCGCCCAATTTCAGGAAGGGTGGCTTGTCGGGGCTGGTGCCCCGGTAAAAAGTGCCCACCATCGGCGACTTGATAGTCACGTAGCGGCTACTCTCGTCGCTGACCGGGGTTGATACTGGTGGTGCCTCTGCTCTTGGCGGAGCAGCCGGAGGCGGAGGCGCAAAAGCAGGGACTGAGGGCACATGTTGGGCACTCAAGGTTTGCGCCGCCGTTGGAGCTGCCCCTTCATGCCCACTTTGGTTGCGGATGACGATCTTGAAATCGCCTTGTTCCAGGCGGATCTCGGAGAGCTTGTGCTTGCTCACCATCCGAATAAGTTCTTGTATCTGGCTGAAATCCATACCGAGGAAAATAAATAAGCAATAAGAAATGAGCAATTGGCAAAAAGCTAAGGGGCAAAAAGGACAATTGACAAACAGTAGTAATAAGCAAGGAGGTAAAACCTGTAACAAGGTTGGCTTTATTTTACGGAATTGCCTATTGCCATTTGCCCATTGGCCGTTACTTCTTGACCCGTTCCATGTACGCACCCGTCGCAGTGTCTATCTTGATGAGGTCGCCCTCTTCGCAGAACAGTGGCACGCGCACTTCGGCACCGGTTTCCACGGTGGCCGGTTTTAGGGTGTTGGTAGCGGTGTCGCCGCGTGCGCCCGGCTCGGCATAGGTGATCTTTAGCACGACCGTCTGGGGCAATTCCACGGAGAGCAGTATTTCTTTTTGGGAATGGTACAGCACGTCTACCACATCGCCTTCTTTTAGAAATTTGCCGTTGGCCACCATATCCTCCGGGATGGAAATCTGATCGAAGGTCTCTTGGTTCATCAGCGCATAACCATCGCCATCGGGATAAAGGTACTGGAATTTGCGCCGCTCCACGCGCACTTCGGTGATGTTGTGTCCACTCTGGAAAGTGTGTTCCAGCACCTTGCCGGTGGTCGAGCTTTTGAGTTTCGTCCATACTTTGCCACTGCCCCGGCCCACCTGAAAACGCTGGAAATCAATCACGCGCAGGATGTCGTTGTTCAGTTCAATGCACAGGCCATTATGGATGTCTGCCGTCGTTGCCATTCTTGTTGTTATTTTTTGTTGAATTGTAAATGCCTTGCCTTTCTTTGCAAAAAGGCGAGCAAAAGTAGGCCAATTTTATGGGATTGAAGCCGCTGCCTGCTTTTTCTGGTGCAGGTGTGCCGATCATAAATAATACATTGTTATTAAAATACTGATTTTCAGTTGTTTATAAATACATCTTGCTTCAAGCCAAGCCGAGTTAAACGAAGTCTGCTTGGCCCCGACCCATCAGTTCGGCGACAACTTTGGGCAGGCCGGTGGTGGCTGGCTCGGCGATTATCTGTAGGTTGGGCATCCGGGCCAGTTCGGCATTGACCTGCGGACGCGGATCCACATAGTAGAATGGGATGTGCCGGGACGCGTACACCATCAGACTGGCCGCCGGATATACTTGCAGCGAGGTGCCAACGATGATGAACACCTCGGCCTCGGCAGCCAGCTCGGCGGCGGTTTCGAGCAGCGGCACGGCTTCGCCAAACCAGACAATGTGCGGACGGAGTTGGCTGCCACGTTCGCACAATTCGCCCATCAGCAGGTCTTTGTCCCAGTCGTATACCAAGTGTTCGTGGCGGTCAGAGCGGAC
>JAYUXG010000622.1:0-2833 GCA_043753125.1 Saprospirales bacterium
GCGGAGACAAACCTTCTGATGGGGGTCAATGGAACGGGAAAGTCGAATTTCATCAAAGCAATCCGATTGCTTTATGAAAGTGTCGTTGGAGAGGGCATGGAAAAATTGCTTTCCGAGCAATGGGGCGGTTTCGGGAACATGGTCAATTGCAGCCACCATGATATTCAAGAGATTACCCTGACTTACGAATTTGATAAGGATATTTTGAAAAAAAGCCTCAATGGCACGGCATTCGTTTTCCGAAAAAACCCGATTTACCAAATTAGGATTAAGAAATTAGGAGGTTTGGGGGACTATGAGCTGGCTGAATGGTTTTGGTCGGAAAGCGTTAAGGAAGGAACGGCACCGTTCACATTTTTGAAAGTGGATGGTGCAAAGGGTATAGTTTCAGAAAGAGGAGAGGATGAAATAAGATTAAAGCGTTTAGATGCTTTTAATCCAAAAGAGCTGGTGCTAAGTCAAATTTCAGATCCTGACCGCTATTTTCCGATTTTTACGCTTAAAAAGGCAATAAGCCAAATCGTTGTTTATGACTATTTCGACACAACTTTTGGCAGTCCCATCCGTCAGCTGTCCTCGTATTTTTCTGATCAAAAACTCTTGCCTGATGGCAGAAACCTGACCAGCTTGCTCAATTTTATCAGTGGAAATCATGTACGGGATTATGACCGGATTATCGAAGAGACAAAGAAGGTCAACGACCAAGTTCGGGAACTGGTTTTTAGCAACCCAACTGCCGGCAAAACCTTGCTTTCCCTAAAAGAAAAGGGTCTTGATCGGACTATTACGGTGGAACATATATCCGACGGTACGCTGCGGTTTTTATTACACTTTGTGATTTTCTACAATTCAAACCGAGGAAGCCTGATTTGTATTGACGAGCCGGAAATCGGCCTGCACCCTGATATGATAAATACCATCGCGCAAGGTATCAAACACGCCGCTCGAAACGGTACTCAAATGATTATCGCTACGCATTCACCTCTTTTGTTAAATGCTTTTGAATTAGAAGATTGCTTGGTTTTTGAAAAAGACAACACTAACCAAACAAGCGTGGTGACCAAATCCGCTGACGATTTTAAAAACTATCCAGGGGAGCTTTTAGTCGGCCAACTTTGGCTCAATGGTAAAATTGGAGGTGTCAGGTGGTAGAAATCACAATTTTTGTAGAAGGTGCGACACTTGAACACATCAATCACAATGCCCAAACAATGACAAACAGCCAACGGTTTAGAGAGAGTTTTCGTCGCCTGTTTTCTTCGGTTTTCCCAAATCAGGATGAATTACGTATCATGATTGAAAATGGGAGTAGTAATAATCAGACGGTCACTTTTTTCAAAAATGCTGCTGTCGAAAATGCCCAAACCTTGCTTTTACTTGACTTGGATGCGCCCAAACTAGAACGTAATAATCGATTGGACGGCCTCGAACTGACAGATTTGGAAAGCCGCGTGTTTTTCATGATTCAAAAAATGGAAGCGTGGATTTTATCTCAGCCGGATAAAATCGAAGCCTGCTTCGCTCATTATCGCTACGGCAATGCACGCATCCATGAAGACAACAACCTTGTAGGCATCCACCCGGAAAATATCCGGCATCCTGATGATGTGTTAAATACTATCCTTTCCCGCTATTTCCGATATCAAAAACAGGGCAAAACCTTAAAACTCAAATATCAGGGTGGAAAACTCAAACTTGCGCCGGACTTAATTGAACTCCTTGATTTCGAACAACTTAGCACCGATTTTGACGATGCTCGGTTCATGCGCAGAGAAATCCGGCGATTGATTGACAACGATCTTTGATTGAAAAACGCACCCTGAATATGTTTTCTCTTTCAGCCAAAACCGCCGCCGTCACCGGTTCCGCCAGCGGCATCGGCAAAGCCATCGCCGAACGCTTCGCCCGCCAAGGCGCTGCGATCCACCTGCTCGACCGCGATGCGGAAAGCGCGGAAACCATCGCCGCAGTGCTCCGGGCGGAGGGGTTTTCGGCGCAAGCGCATGGCTGCGACGTGGCGGATTTTGCGATGGTGCAGGCTATTTTTGAAAAAATCGGCCCGCTGCATATTTTGGTCAACAATGCGGGCGTGGCGCACATCGGCACCGCCGAAACGACCATGCCGGAGGATTTCGAGCGCGTTTTCTCCGTCAACGTGCGCGGCGTCTACCACTGCCTGTACGCTGCCATCCCGCGCTTGCGCGAAGCAGGTGGCGGCGTCATTTTGAACATGGCCTCCATCGTGGCCTGGGTGGGCATCCCCGATCGTTTTGCCTACACGATGAGCAAGGGTGCGGTGGCCGCCATGACTATGTCGGTGGCCAAAGATTTTTTGAACGACCACATCCGCTGCAACAGCATCTCGCCGGCGCGGGTGCACACGCCATTCGTGGACGGCTACCTGGCCAAAAACTACCCCGGCCGCGAGGCCGAAATGTTTGACAAACTCTCCAAAACCCAGCCCATTGGCCGCATGGGTACGGTGGAGGAAGTGGCTGCGCTGGCCTTGTTCCTCTGTTCCGACGAAGCGGCATTCATTACCGGTTGCGATTACCCCTTGGACGGCGGCTTTATTAAGTTAAACAACTGACTGTCATGAAGTTGATCCGTTTCGGCGAACCCGGCAAAGAACGCCCCGGCATTGCTGACAGCGAGGGCCATCGCCGCAGCGTCGCCCGTTTTTTCAAAGATTTTGACGAACATTTTTTTGAAAATGACGGCCTGGCGCGGTTGCGCAAATTGCTTTCTGAAAGCCCCGCTTTGCCCAAAGTGCCGAAAAAAGTGCGCTGGGCCTCGCCTGTCGCCCGGCCCTCTAAAATTGTGTGCGCCGGGC
>JAYUXG010000623.1:0-6976 GCA_043753125.1 Saprospirales bacterium
TCCACATATTGGCGCAGGGCCTTGGCTTTAGCCACCGTGGTGGTGATGCGCTTATGCTCAATCAACGCAATAGCAAGGTTGGCCAGCAAAGCGCGGCGGTGGGCGGCGGTGCGGCCCAGGTTGTTTACTTTGTCTCCGTGTCTCATGTGGACGAGTACCTAGTTTGTAGGTGGCGGCACCAGGGCAGGAAATCATTCCGCTCGATGGTTACCACACTTGGTTAGTTATGAACTATGAACTATAAACTATGAGTGGTTGTGCCGTTCATAGTTTATAGTTCATACTTAAATTAGTCTTCTTCCAGTTTGTATTTCGCCAGATCCATCCCGAAGGTCAAGCCCTTATCTTGCAAGAGCTCTTCGATCTCGACCAGCGATTTTTTGCCGAAATTGCGGAATTTCAGCAGTTCATGCGTATCGTAGCGGACCAGTTCGGCCAGCGTATTGATCTTGGCGGCTTTGAGGCAGTTGTAGGCACGCACGCTGAGGTCAAGGTCTTCAAGCGACGTCTTCAACAGCTTGCGCATATGCAAGATGTGCTCGTCCACCACGTTTTCCTCCCGGCTGGCGGGCGTATCGAAAGTGATATTGTCGTCGGTGATCAGCATCAAGTGCTGGATCATGATGCGGCTGGCCTCGCGGATGGCTTCTTCGGGGTGGATGGTGCCATCCGTTTTGACGTCGATGGTTAGTTTTTCATAGTCCGTCCGTTGGCCGACGCGGGTGTTTTCCACCTTGTAGGAGACGTTTTTGATCGGGGTATAGATCGCATCGATCGGGATCACACCGATGGGCGCATCTTTCGGCGCACCGTCGTCGGCGGGCTGATAACCACGGCCCTTGGTGATGGTGAATTCCATTTCCAGCGTCACCGAGGGTTCCATACGGCAGATCAGCAGGTTGGGGTTCATTATCTTGAACACATTGGTAAACTCCTCAATCTGGCCGGCACGAAACTCTTCCTTTCCACTGACGGTCAGGTAGATCTTCTCTTGTGGATTTTTATCGTCCACGATCAATGGCTTGATGCGGATTTGCTTCAGGTTCAGTACAATATCCACCACGTCCTCCACTACCCCACGCATGGTGGCGAATTCGTGATCCACCCCGCCGATGCGTACAGCACTAATGGCGTAGCCTTCCAGCGAGGATAAAAGGACCCGGCGAAGGGAGTTGCCCACCGTCTGGCCGAAACCCGGCTCCAACGGTTTGAACTCGAACGTACCTTCAAAATCGGTTGCTTTTTGCAGCAGGATTTTTTCGGGCTTTTGGAAATTGAGAATACTCATATAGTGAAATGCTCCAATTTGAAATAAGTGGGAGATCAATCGTGAATTTGGGACCGAATGCGCAGGCCAGAGGATTGAAACGCATAAATGCGAAAATGGTTGGCGTCGTGATCGAACGCCAACCCTTCGCTTATCTTTACTTCGAGTACAACTCGACAATCAATTGTTCCTTGATCTTTTCCGGTATCTGGTCGCGCTGCGGGTAGGACAGGAAAGTGCCTTGCATCTTGTCCGGGTTCCATTCCAGCCAGCCGAACTGGCGGACGTTGTTGGTCTTGGCACCCACGTGGGTGGTCACAATTTCCAGGCCCTGCGATTTGCCGCGCACCGCTATGACGTCGCCTGGCTTCAGGGTGTACGATGGGATGTTCACCACGTTGCCATTGACGGTGACGTGGCGGTGGCCTACCAACTGACGGGCACCACGGCGGGTGGGCGAAATGCCCAAACGGAACACCGTATTGTCCAGACGTGCTTCCAGCAACTGGAGCAATGCCTCGCCAGTGGCCCCTTTGATACGGGTCGCCGTGACAAAAGTTTTTCTGAACTGACGCTCCAGTACCCCATAGGTATATTTTGCCTTTTGCTTCTCCGTCAATTGGATGGAGTAGTTGGACGCCGCTTTCTTCTTGCGGGTCTGGCCATGCTGTCCGGGTGGATACTTGCGCTTTTCAAACGCTTTGTCATACCCGAAGATGGATTCGCCAAACGAGCGGGATTTTTTGGTGGTTGGACCTGTATAACGAGCCATTTTATTAGAATGTGGTCAATGTAAGGTAATGTGGACAATGTGGGGAAGGGAAAATGGATGTTTAATATAAACTATTCCAAAACCATCAATCCCCTTCTATATGCAATTCTTCCGTAGTGATAATATCATTGCTTCCGTTGCATTTACTTGCTAAACGCGCCTGCCCAGTTAGGCTAAAAGAAGATAAACACCTTACGCCGTTGTAAAAAACGTGCTCAAAGTCAGCAGCCCCCTCGGGCCAATTTCCACCACACTGGCCAGGAAGTGGGCAGACGACAAAACTCCTTTGCGAACTGCCAGAATCTCTGCATCTTTTTTTCCAGTTAGCTGTCCATTGTAGGTCGAAGTCTGTAGCATTTGCGTTTCCGCTACTTACAGTTCCATCATCACAATTATCCGTGCATCTATGCTTAAACTTTATTTTTAAAGAATGCCACAGGCCTAAAGTAAGGTGCTTAAGTTTGAGTTTATATTTAAAATTGGTGCCTGAACTTGCATCGCAATAATTTCCTAGTTTATCTACCTCTTTATCATTACCCGCACACCAATCTCCACACCACCATTTGCCAACCCCACTTGGGTTATCAAGCAGGTCAAAGATATCATCCTCAAAAGTAAAGACTAAAATACCTGTAGGAATTCCGCCAGCAATCGTTGTATTCTTAAGTTGTAAAACTTTGGTTTCATTGGCATTCCTATGTACTAATACTCTTCTATCTGCCGGACACATTTTAAATGCATCAGTCCCTATTTGCAAAATGCCATCTTTATTCACAACAGAAGCAAAATATGCATCATCTATCAGTGGTGCTGCAGCACTTCCATTTGAATACTTTCGAAAGGATTGAAATCCTAATGTCGCTTCAAGATTGTCTAAGTTTTGACCTTGCAGACTCAAAACATATTCTTCAAATTGAGTTAGACTATCAAAAACAAACCGCCCATTAGTCAAAGCACCATAGGTAGGTATAGTACGATCACTAACTGTACTATTGTCAGTGTGGTTATTTCGCTCTTCAATAGAACCTTTATTGCAAGCAAAAAATACAGAAACTACCAAAAAAATCGAAAGTAATTTAAAGTTTTTCATTCGCAAAAAACAAGTTGAAAAGTTGAATGTAAGTAATTGCAATTTATTATTTCCTCCATATTATCGCGATGGAAGTTAGTGGTCTGTTTTTTATAGTAGTGTTTAACCTCTTCCAACTTTTGTTTTTTTATTCCAATAACCATAGCACACCGATAAATTAACAAAATCCCCTTTATTCTTTATTACGGCAGTATACTCTGTATTTTCAATGACGGCTCGGTAATACCAATAGGAATTTACCTTAAATCCAATATTGCCATATAAAGAAAAGCGCAAGTAAGAATGTTCTTTAAGTTTAATTCCCTTATAAACCCCGATTTGCAGACTGGGTACAACACCGTAAAACTTGACTACATTATCTAAGTAAATTGCTTTTTTGGTTACTCCGTTTACTGATGAGCCAATACCTTTAGGAAAGTTAATAAATCTGTTGAGGCCATATTCTATATTGCATCCTAACATAATGCCTCTGCTATAGTGCAATCTGTTTCTACCATAATAGTTCCATCTTAATCCAAGATTAAAACCACCCCCATCCCCATTTTCAAGCAAAGAAATACTTTTTCCTTTCTTTAAAATGGCGGTAATCTTTCTGGAGTAAGTAGCAAGGTAGCCTGAAAAATAAGCACTCGCAGTTTCTTCTTTCGGAAGCCTACTAAAAGATATGCCTACACTTGAGCCAAGAACAGATCGTTGTCGAAAATAAGGACTCACACCATTAGTATGAACAAACTTATTGATACCCAATAATGTTCCTCCTTCCAGTTCAACACTAAGACCCTGTGCACTCACTGTTAGACCAAACAGAAAAAAAATGCCCAAAAAAATATCTTTCATTTTTGAACTATCTGCAATTCAGGCACTAAAATTAATAGCCCAGCCGCAGAACAACACAACGGATTGTGGTGTCCTACATCTTTAACCTTGGCTACTCACCTTTTCGCGCGTCATACCCTCCGGCGCTTGGGCGGACGGCAGCCGTTGTGCGGCATGGGGGTCACGTCGTTGATAACCAGCACTTTGATGCCGGACTGGTCAATAGCGCGGATGGCCGCTTCCCGACCGGAACCAGGTCCTTTCACAAATACTTCTGCCGAGCGGATACCCGCCTCGAAAGCCGTTTTGGCGGCATCGTTGGCAGCGACTTGTGCGGCATAAGGAGTGTTCTTCTTCGATCCACGGAAACCGGCTTTGCCAGCCGACGCCCAAGACACTACTTCGCCCTGTTTGTTGGTGATCGAGATAATAATGTTGTTGAAGCTGGCCTGGATAAAGACAATGCCTTCCGGCGTGATCTTTACTTTCCGCTTCACAACCTTTTTTGCAGCTGCTTTTGCCATTGTGCTAATTTGCTAATTTGCTAATTTGCCAATGTGCTAATGTCGTAAACGTGGGTGCCGCGAATATTGGCACATTTTCCACATTAGCACATTAGCGCATTAGTAAAATTTATTTCGTGACTTTCTTCTTGTTCGCCACCGTCTTGCGCTTGCCCTTGCGGGTACGGGCGTTGGTACGGGTGCGTTGGCCACGCAGGGGCAAGCCCTTCCGGTGGCGCAGCCCACGATAGCAACCGATGTCCATTAGACGTTTGATGTTCAGCTGCGTTTCGGAGCGCAACTGACCTTCCGTCTTGTATTCATCGGCGATGATGCGGGCAATCGCTTTGATGTTCTCATCCGTCCAAGCTTCCACTTTCGTACTCTCATCCACCCCGGCTTTGGCCAGAATAGACTGGGCAGATGAATCTCCGATCCCGTAGATGTACGTCAGACCAATGACGCCCCTTTTATTTCTGGGTAAATCCGTACCAGCAATACGTGCCATGTCTTCGAATTATGAATTATGAATTATGAATTAACGATGAACTATAAACGATGAACTATAAACGATGCCCAAGGGAGGCAGCCATAATTCATCATCAATAATTCATAATTAATTTATCCTTGTCTTTGTTTGAACTTAGGGTTCTTTTTGTTGATCACGTAGAGCTTGCCCTTGCGACGGACGATCTTACAGTCAACAGAACGTTTCTTGATGGATGGCTTGACCTTCATGACGCGGGTATATCCGTTTAATGTTCTTGTGCAATTAATTGATTTTCACAGGTTATTTGTATCTATAGATAATCCGTCCACGGCTTAAATCGTAAGGGGACATTTCAATGGACACTTTATCACCCGGCAGGATACGAATGTAGTGCATCCGCATTTTACCAGAAATAGTGGCCAGGATGACGTGACCATTCTCCAGGCGAACCTTGAAATTGGCGTTGGAGAGTGCCTCAGCGACTTCTCCATCTTGTTTGATAATATCTTCTTTTGCCATAAGAGGCCCCTTTTCAATTTCGGGCTGCAAATGTCTAAATTTTTGGTGAAACTTCCTGCAATGCCGCATTATTTTTTATTGCCTCTATCACAAACGCGTGCGTAGACAAAATATCGGCCTGGCCTTTGCGTACGACCACTGAATGTTCGTAGTGGGCACTGGGCTTGCGATCGCGGGTATGAATCGTCCAACCGTCGTTGTTTTGGTATACTTCTTTCAAACCTAGGTTAATCATCGGTTCAATAGCCAGCACCAACCCATCTTGCAGCAACATTCCTTTGCCGCGCCGACCGAAATTGGGTACTTCCGGGTCCTCGTGCATGGAACGCCCGATGCCATGTCCCACCAAATCCCGCACGACTCCGTATTTATGTCGTTCGCAGTAGTCCTGAATGGCAAAGGAAACATCGCCGACTCTTTTTCCCACAATAGCCTGCTCAATGCCCTTGTACAGCGAAGCATAAGTAACCCGCAGCAACTCCATCACTGGCTCTTCTACATTGGCCAAGGCAAAAGTAAAGGCCGCGTCGCCAAAATAACCTTCCAACTCCACTCCGCAATCCACCGAGACCACGTCTGTTTCTTTAAATTCCCGTTGGGCAGGTATACCATGTACCACGATGTCGTTGTAGGATACACACAGCGACCCTGGAAAACCGTGGTAGCCTTTGAACGACGGCTTCCCGCCGTTATCCCGAATAAATTCCTCGGCAGACTGGTCAATGGCCTCTCCGGTGATACCGGGTCGAAGCATACTTCCTACGTGAGCCAATGTCTTGGACACCAACATATTGGCGTTGCGCATCAGCTCAATTTCGTGTTTGGTTTTATAGAAGACCTGTTTGCCTTCACCGCCGCTCGTGAAAAGACCCATGCGTGCGTTATTGTGGTTGGCCAACCTGTAGCCCCTGGGCACTACGTCCCTGGATGCGACCGGATTTGATCAAACCATCGTATTTCTGCGTCAGCAAGTAGCTTTCAATAACTTGTAATGTATCAAGGGCCACGCCAACCATGATGAGCAATGTAGTGCCACCAAAGAACAGCGCGAACTCTTGGTTGACCCCAAAAGTAGCGGCAATAGACGGCAGGATACCGATCAAACCGAGAAAGAAAGCCCCCGGCAGCGTGATACGGGTCATGATGTTGTCGATATATTCCGAGGTTGCCTCGCCTGGCTTCACCCCCGGAATGAAGGCATTGCTGCGCTTCAGGTATTCGGCGTAGTTGGTCGGGTTGATCATCAGGGCCGTGTAAACATAGGTAAACACGACGATCAAAAAGAAAAACGTGACGTTGTAACCGAAAGAATAAATATCATTGAAAGCGTGAATGCGCCCCGTTTGGCCATCGGTGCCAGAAAAATACTGGATGGCGGTCGCGGGCAGGAACATCAGTGCCTGGGCAAAGATGATCGGCATAACACCGGCCGAATTCACCTTCAAAGGCAGATAATCGCGGGCACTGGCCGTAGGCAACGCTCCCCCGGTCCGCCCAACCATGCGCTTGGCAAACTGGA
>JAYUXG010000624.1:0-2830 GCA_043753125.1 Saprospirales bacterium
GTCTTGCCTCTGGTGCGAGTACCTGGCCGTACCCGACCCCCGGGACGTGAAATATGCCCGCTTGGCCGAAGACCGTAACCACGAGGAGTTCCCCCAAAACGATACGGGCATCAGCGTATGGCCTAACCCGGCCAATACCGCTTTCACCCTCCGCAATCCTAATGGGACTACTGGCACATGGACCCTGCTGGATATGGCTGGCCGAGCATGGCTGCAACAGCGGTTTTCAGAACAGGAATGGCGGGTTGATATAGGGCCAAACATACCCGATGGGGTTTATTTGCTACGGTTTGACCTGGAGGACGGCACATCTGTACGCAAAAAGCTGATCATTCAATCGCACTAACTTTCTTTTCACCTTGGCAGCCTGTCGCCCACGCGACGGGCTGCCCGTTTTTGGTTCCAGCCATGAGCAAACTGACTCCAACTGCACTTGCATTCCTTTTGTTTCCGATTTCACTTCTGTTTGCGCAGGAACAAAGGGATTACCAGTGGATAATTGGGTATGATTCCTCTATACTTGACTCTATTGGAGAGGCGATTCAAATAAATTTTAATGAGTCCCCCCCTCACATCTCGATAACCAATACCATTCATGACTTTCATATGGAGGGTTCCAACACCAGCATGAGCGACCCGGAGGGCAACCTGCTTTTCTATTCCAACGGTTGTGTGATTGTCAACGCAAAAGGCGAAGTCATGCAGAATGGCGACAGCATCAATCCGGGCATTATCCAGGACAATTTTTGCTCAGGCGGCGGCAGCCCGATCAGGCAAGGCGTGATCGCCTTGCCCGCTCCGGATTCCGACAGTCTATATTATGTGTTCAACTTGGATCTGGATCAGCCTTATTTTGGCCATCCAACCTATTTTGGCATCGCTCCGCAGCGGGTTTATTACCAAAAGATAGATATGTCCCAAGACACTGGCCTTGGCGCGGTCACTTTAAAAAACCAGATTGCTCTGCAGGATACCTTTGCGCGGGAGACCATGTCCGCTGTCCGGCAAGCCAATGGTAAGGACTGGTGGGTCATCGTGCCGAAGGTACATACCAACTGTTATTTTCTTATCCCGCTCACTGCCCAAGGGGTACAGCCCGCCCAACTCGAATGCGCGGGCCAGGTGTGGAGTGACGATGACGCTGGTGCGCAGGCCACCTTCTCGCCGGACACCAAAAAATATATCCGATTCAACTCGTGGAATGGCCTGAACATTTATGACTTCGACCATGCCACTGGAGATCTGTCCAATCCCGTTCAAATTATGTTTCCCAATGATACCATAAATTACATTACGGGGGTGGCAGTGTCGTCCAATTCAAGATACCTATACGTTTGCGCCAGAACGAGGGTATATCAATTCGACCTGCTAACCTCCAATATCGAAGCAAGCAAGATACAGGTTGCCCAATGGGATGGAACTTACAACCCTTATGCTACCATCTTTTATATGGCCGCCCTGGCCCCCAACGGAAAGATTTATATTTCCAGTACGAGCAGCACGCTGAACCTTCATGTCATAGAGAAGCCTAACTGTCAGGGGCTTTCCTGTCAATTGGTGCAGCGAGGCGTTGAACTGCCTTCGTTCAACTTTGCCACAATACCCAATTTGCCACATTATCGAACGTCAAACGAGGAGTGCGACACGACCAGCAGTAGTATTACAATCATCATGAATAAGCATACCGTTGCCCTTTACCCCAATCCGACCAGTGGCGAATTATGGATCAATTTTCCGGAAATTGAAAATACCAGTATTGACCTGAAAATCTTTGACTTGTTCGGCAGACTGGTTTTGCAAGAGAAAATTATCCAGCCGCTTAGCAGTATTGACCTTTCCGGTTTAAGCCCGGGCAACTATATTTACTTAGTGCAGCAATCGGAAGCGGTGAGTACGGGAAAAATAATAAAAGTAGAATAATATGCGCTGAACAAAAGATGTACGCCTATGCCTTCTAAAAGGCGGCACAGCTTATATCCAAACGTTATCAGCAGCCAAAAACACGTACCGCTCGCTAACTTGGTTCGCGCAATCAACTCTATCTTACCTGAGTTTTTCATAGGTATTGAAACATAGTATTACGCAGATTCACGTTCCATTGGATACGGAGAACACTATTTTTGATCCCATCCTTCCCAGTCTCGTACATGGCAGCCACTAAAAATCTGTTAATTATTGGGGGTACTCGCCAAATTGGCAAAAGACTCCTCGAGTACTTGGAGGAGCAGCAAATAGATGATTGGAGTATCACTGTATTCAATCGTGGAAACAATTCCTTACCCGCTGTACATCAGCCCATAAGGCAAATCATTGGTGATAGAAATACGAATGATATTGACCAAATAGGCAACCAGGATTTACTAAAATGGGTTTATAAAGGGTCACCCCTTTATAAACCCATTAAAATGTGATTGCAAGCAATTAGACTATCGACGCGACACCGCGACCCGGCCCACGGCGGTTTTCCCGCCCACTTGCACCTGCACCACGTAGGTGCCGTCTGCAAAATTCGTCAAGGACAAGGGCAACAGCGTTGGCAGGTCAGAAGTCAGGGCCATATCGATGACCAGTTGTCCCTGCGCACTGTACACCCGCAGGCGACCTGCCTGGCCCTGGTAAGCGCGTAGGTCCACCGTGACCTGATCGTTCGCCGGATTGGGATACACATACAGGCTGCGCTGTTCCTGGCCCTGCTCCGCCCGCACGCTTGCACGCTGCTGCGGCTGGTTGGCCAGGCTCGGTAGAATCTGCACCGTGTAGTCTTCTACTTCGCCGGAGGCCAGGGTCTGGCAAGACGTGGGTACTCCGCTGTGGCCCATGCTGACCCGCA
>JAYUXG010000625.1:0-6965 GCA_043753125.1 Saprospirales bacterium
TGCTGATAAAAGGTGATTTTTCCATCTTCCAGCCCTTCCAGCAGTTCGATTTTATATTCGTCGTGCTTGTCCTGAAAGAATTGCAGAGCCTCGGCCTTCGGCACTTTGGTCCGGGTGTAGGTGTTTTTCTGGCGGGCCAGTTCCAGCATTTTTTGCTCGATGGCCGACAAATCGGCGGTCGTGAGGCTGCGGTCACCGGTGTCCACATCGTAGTAAAAGCCATTGTCAATAGCCGGTCCAATACCAAACTTAGTGCCGGGGTAGAGGGCTTCCAGGGCTTCGGCCAGCAGGTGCGCCGAGGAGTGCCAGAAAGTCTGTTTGCCCTCCTTGTCGTCCCATTTGTGGAACTTGACGGTGGCATCCGTGGTGATCGGGCGCGTCAGGTCGCGCACTTCGCCGTTCACGCTGGCGGCCAGCACGACGCGGGCGAGGCCCTCGCTGATGCTTTTAGCCACATCGAGGGCGGTGGTTCCGGCGGCATACTGACGAACGTTGCCATCGGGGAAAGTGATGTTAATCATGAGATAATGAATGGTTTAGCCCACCGATACAAAGGGCGGGTGTCCATACTCCATACGAACGGAGGGGGCGGTTTGTGAAAAAAATGTGGGGGCAAAAATAAAGGATTTCACGGCACGAGGCGGTGGAATCCCTTTTATCTGAATGCTGTCTTCGTGCCACGGCCAAATCTGGCCGACAGCGCAACAGAACACCATGAAATCAAGCGTGAACTTCTTCATTCCGTTCCTTCGTCATCTCCACAAAATTAAAAGATGGAAGCATGACTGGATTATAACCAATGTTCAGCGTGAAGTTCGATATGAAGGTGCGGATGTAGGGAAAAGCAATGGCTGGTGCATTAATGCGGGCAAATGGAGAGGTAACAAAGTCAATTGGTATTTTTTCGGTGGATTCAAAATGGGCGGTTGCCTTCATTTTAAATTGAAAAGTTTTGCTTACACTAGCCAAGCCAATTTCAACTATCACCGCAAACTGGTTTTCGTTTGTCTCAGACACTTTCGTCACCATCCCCAAGGTTGTTTCCAGCTCGGCAGTAATGTCTTTGTCAAAAGTCTGTATGTGACAGTCAATATCCGTGTATTGAACGTCTATAAGCCGGAGTTTCATGAAACTATGCTGCTAAAGGGTAAGAATTATCAATCACTAACTCTTGCAAAAATGGTTCGCGTAAGCGCAGCGGCTTGGCAAGTACAACACTGTGGAAAGTAATGACCATTTCCCCATGTTGAAGCTGCTCCAGCATTTCTCTTTCAGCATCAAATGCAAGCCAAGCTTCCAAATCTTCCTTAGAAAAACTGGCAAAAAGAGCATCAATTTGTTGGTCAATCTCTTCGTAATTCAACATATCTACTTATGAATTTAGGATTGTTCTTCAAGAAAAATTTCGAAGTAAAAAACATCAAGAACATCAAATAGTACCACTTGAATACGTTTTTTATAGTAAAGTGGCTCAACTTCTGAATTAACATGAGATTTTCCCTTTGGATTTTTGGGAAGATCGTCATATATTATTCCACGTATGGCCGTCTCAGGCCAAATTTTATCTGCCAAAAATTGATGCACCTGCCGAAGTGTTACTTGAGAATACCCCTGTTTCTTCAAAAAAGCAATTGCTTTATCAACCTGTTTCCGAAAGAAAAAATACCCTTTCTCGTCAAAAACAGCGTTTAAGCATTTCTCAATATCCAAATAGGCTCGATAAACATTATAGGAACCTGTACGCGTTTTGGAATCCCTACCCCAGTAATGCGCAAATTCCACTTCCGTCCAAAAATAATATCCTATCCCAAGCCAAGCATTAGAAGCATTGCACAGTATAGGTTTTTCAAGAACCATGGACGCTCGCCACTCCTGCGTGTGGTACCCGACCAAAAAAGTCTTGCCGTCTGAGGCTATTCGTTCCATGAGGCTACAAAGATACAAGATATATTTGTACTCCATATCTTCGGATAGCACGGGATATGGCCAAATCATTGCTATCGGTTCACAATATGGGCAAGGGCCGCATTAATGTCATCAACAAGATGAAAATTTGGCCGCTCATACGTAATATTTTCTCAAGATCTCCCATTCTTGCTCTCTACTCGCTCCAGCACATCCTTTCTTCACTTTCCAACCAAATGACAATGGCTACCGTTGCCGATATTTTTCGACGTCTTGCTTCTAAATTCGACAAGTTTCTCAAGAACCTCTCCTTTTCCAACCTTGGCGGGGTCATCCGCGACAACATCCTTTTTTTTCTATGGATTGTGCTGGTGCCATTCCTGCTGCTCGGTGTCCGACAAGGCGGCGAGCTGTTCGCGGGCCTGTTCGACGACGCTGGCTTTGCGGTCGGGGTACGCGCCAGTGCGATGGTCCTCATCTACTATGCGCAGGCACTGGCCATTTGGCTGGCCCCCCGTCCGGTGTTTCCCAACCATCCCTGGGCCGACTTCCAGCCGATGCGCGCGCTGACGGGCCAAAACCGCTACGTAGGGTTGTTCGTCAGTACCTTGCCCATTACGCTGTACGGCTTGGTCATGGTAGTGGTACAGAGTGGACGCAGTTTTGTCGGGTGGCAATTCGTCCTAACGCTCGTGACAGTGGCGGCCACGTTATATGCAGCTTATCAAGTAGCTCGACCCCATGACCGACTGAGCCGGACCCCTACGCTGTTTTGGTTGCAAATCTTCATAGTGGTCGATGCTGCCTTGCTTTTCCTGCTTATGATGATCGTCAAAACAGCCCTGTTTTGGAATTATTATTTCGTTGGACTATGTCTGTGCTTACTAGTGGTACTCATTGCGGGGGTGTTTCATCGCCTCGACGAGCAGTGCCAAGCCGGAAATTTCAAACACTATGACCGCTTTTATTGGGCACTGCTTTCCGTCACCGTGGCGGGGCTGCTCTTGCTGTCGCTGGTTAATAATATACAGTTGGTGTCGCCCACTTTTATGCTGTTGACGATCACCACGGCTTATATCGTAATCAGTAGATTGATTATCGCCCTCTTTATATTGAAAAAAAACCAGAGCTTTCAGTTTTTGCTTACGGTGCTGCTGATGGGGCTGGGTTGGATGGTCTTCATCCACAAATCGCGTATCCACGACATCAACTATGTGACTACCAACGGCCTAAGTGCCAGAAACCGCCCGACACTGCCCACTTTTTTCAAAAGTTGGTATGAGGCTAACCTCGCCGAGTTGGACGTGCCGGGCGACACCTCCGAAATCCCCATTTACCTTGTAGCTGCCCAAGGGGGTGGTAGCCGGGCGGGCCTATGGACGAGTAGCCTGCTCAATGAGTTGGAAGTGCGCAGCGACTATCGCTTTCACCGCCACCTGTTTGCGGTCACTTCGGCCTCGGGGGGGTCGGCGGGCTTTGGGGCTACGCTGGCCCTGTGGCGGTATGCCGAGGATTCGTTGCCTTTGCCAAAATACGAGATACAACGCGATTCGCTTTATCGGCATTTCGCGGTCCATATGTTCCAACGGAACTATCTGACCGCACAGTTTTTGCAGTTGTCGATCAATGAGATTGGTAAGCGGGCACTCCGGCTCTGCACCAGCCGCCAGATCGGTGACCGCAACCTGGAGCACCAACGATACGAGGCCCTGGGTTTTGCTACCGCTGTGCGCCACGGCCTGGACAGCACTTCCGACGAGGACGACTCGGTAGCACGCCGGTTGGCCACCGTTGGGGAGAAAGGCAACTCGGCCCAACTGAACATTGGTAGTAACCACCCAGCCATCCCCAACTATCCTTTTTTGCCCTATCTTTCTTACTGGCCTGCCAATCCCGATCCAGTAAAGGGACAATTGCCCCTTTACTTTCCCATTACCACCAATATACAGACGGGCAAAGCGGGCTACGCCAGTGCACTGCAATGGGACCCTGCCTTGTTTATCGATGCCATTGACATCATCGCCGAGGCCGAGAAGGGACACGACGGGCAGACCCTTGCACTCGTCACGGCCAGCAACCTCAGTCAGCTCTTCCCGGTGATGAACTCCTCTACTTACATTGATAACTGCGGTAATTTCTTCGATGGTGGCCTCTTTGAAAATATGGGCCTGCCACTGCTAACCAACCTATACGACCGCCTGCCCGCAGAGATTGAGCAAGCGACTTATCTCTCTGCGAATATGAAAAATCGGCTCCGGCCCCGCCTCCTTTTTCTGGTGAATGCTGCCATTGAGCCGCGCGATTCTGCCACGGCGTTCCGTCGAAAGAACCAAATGGCGGCCACTTTCAGTGCGCTTACTTCGTCCGGCATCAGCGGCCGCACCACTTGGTGGCTGGAGTACTGCCATCGTACCTATCCGGAAAACGGCCAACCCGATCCCTTCATTCTACAGCTGCCAATGGACGATAACAGCACCAAACTTCCGCTGGGGCGTTGGCTCTCGACGGCATCCATCAATACGGTGAGAAGCAAACTCAATGACAAGGCTATAGGTCTCCGTTTGGACGCCTTGGCGAAGTCGGCAAAGTAACGTAATTGAAATATTGCCAATTAGGCTGATTGCCCGCCGGATGGAAAGCCATACGGCGGGTAATGTTTTAAAACGGGTTGTCGAAACACGAACATTTTCTCCCGTTCTTTGCCGCCGCTTGAATCGACCTCATTGGCACATTGACTATATTGACCACCTTAATTTTAGCCCCATGTACGCCTACCTAAAAGGAGAAGTCGCCTACCGCAGTCCCAACTTTATTGTGCTGGACGTAAACGGCGTAGGCTATCACGTCAACATTCCACTGAGCACCTACACCGCCATTCAGGGTCTGGAGCGCACCACCATTCATACCCACCTGCTGATACGCGAAGATGCGCATACCCTCTACGGATTTGCCACCCTGACCGAGCGCAGCCTGTTTGTGCAGCTCATCGGCGTGACAGGCGTAGGGGCCACCACGGCCCAGCTCATTATGTCTGCCATGTCCGTGGATGAAGTACGCAATGCCGTGATCGGTGAACAGGCGCACGTACTCCAACGAGTGAAAGGCATCGGTGCCAAGACCGCCAAACAAATCATCCTCGACTTAAAAGCCAAGCTCACCAAAGATGCTGGCGACTCTCCGGTGCTGTTGCCTCTGGCAGACAATACCGCCCGCGAGGAGGCGTTATCTGCCCTCATTGCCTTGGGCTTTAACCGGATTGCGGTGCAAAAAGCACTCAATTCGGTGATGCGCGACGATCCGACGGCCAGAAAAGTGGAGGATTTGGTAAAGCAGGCATTGAAAGCCTTGGCTGTTTAAATGTGCTATGTTTTGCTCTGTCCCCCCTTGTAATATTTTTTGATTGACGATTTAAGGAACGCTGCCAAAATAAAGGAACGGAATGCTCTTTACCTGGATTGTCATTCCGACGTAGGAGTCCCGAAGCAATCGGGATGGCTAAGTGTTTGATTATAATTACACCCGGTCAGATTCCTCCTAACGTCGGAATGACACCCTAGATAAGATTAGCGGTTACTTTATTTCGTGTGCATTCCTAAGATTACATGATTGTTGATTTTAGATGTACGTACGTGGATCGCGGACGTATCAAAAATCTTAAATCATGTAATCTGCAATTTGCAATCAAAAAAATAGGTGTTGCAAGTATGTGCTTAATTTGAAAAAGCACTCCAATCTACCCCTCGGCGCAAGCAACCAAACTACCCCTATCGGCGTCATTACCTCCACTTGTGACATCATCCAACACCAATTTTTTATCTGCTTGCCTGAATGAACATGAAGAAGAAGAACACCCTTCTGGCGGTAACCGGCTTGGTCACGCTTAGTGCGCTGTTTGCATTTACGTATCCGGCCGCAGTGCGGGAGAATGTGCTGACGTTGTTTTTCCCCGACGAAAAGCTGCCGGTGGCCCAGGCGTACGAAAAAGAAGACGCCGCCCCCGGAAATCTGCTGACCACCTTTGCCGCGCCCGATACCAACCCGCCGCTGAAAGAACGCTACGGCGACTTTCTGAACAATTCCGGCTCCAACGTCATTGATCTGAAAGACCCCAAAGCCATTGAGCAGCAGGTGGAGTACGACCCGGAGACAAACCTGTATATCATCACCGAAAAGATCGGCGGCGACTTTTTCCGGGCACCCACCTACATGACTTTTGAGGAGTACACTAAGTGGCGCGACCGCAAACAGCAGCAGGAATATTTCGACCGTTTGCAGGGCGTCACCTCCACGGGCAACAAAAGCGAAAGTGGCGTCGTAGACCCGATTGCCAAATTCAACATCAAAAACTCGTTGATTGACCGCCTTTTCGGTGGCAGTACCGTCGATATCCGCCCACAGGGCAATATCAACCTCACCTTTGGCTACCAATACCAGCGCCGTCAAAATCCAATCCTCACCTTGCGCCAGCAGGGGCAGGGCAATTTCGATTTTGACATGGATATCAACATGAGTGCCACGGGCAAGATCGGGGAGAAACTCAACCTGAACTTCAATTATAACACCCAGGCGACCTTCGATTTCAACAACCAGATGAAGTTGAGCTACGATACCAAAGGCTTTTCTGAAGATGAGATCGTGCAAGGCGTGGAGGCGGGCAACGTGTCGCTGCCGCTGCGCTCCAACCTCATCAAAGGGGCTACGGACTTGTTCGGGATAAAAGTAGACCTGAAATTTGGGCACCTGCGCACTACGCTGGTGGCCAGCCAGCAGCGTTCCAAACAGCAAAACCTGGCCGTGCAGGGCGGTTCGCAAATCCAGACCTTCGAAAAGCCGATTGATGAATACGACGAGAACCGCCACTTTTTTCTGAGCCAATGGAATCGTGGCGAGTTCGAGCCAGCCCTGACCTGCCTACCCGTGCCATTGTCGCTATTCACCATTACCCGTTTGGAAGTCTGGATTACCAACGACAAACTGGTTACCGAAAACACCCGCGACATTGTAGCCATCGCTGACTTGGCCGAACCACGCCCACTCCTAAATGGCACGGATACTTTGCT
>JAYUXG010000626.1:0-2826 GCA_043753125.1 Saprospirales bacterium
CGCGGCCAAAGGAAACTGGCTAAAAGTGGCTTTGTCGGGCCGGGAGGCCGAAAGTCATGGTCTCGGTTCGCGCATCCTGGTGGTGGCCGGGGGCCATCATTTTATCCGGGAGATAGACGGCGGCAGTTCCAGCCATCTCTCGCAAAACTCCACTATCGCCCACTTCGGACTAGGCCAGGCCAGGGTAGTGGATTCCATCATCGTGACCTGGACGGGCGGCAAACGGCAAATCGTGACCAATCAGCCGGTGAATACCTTACTTACTATTACCGAGGCGGAAGGCACACGTTCCTTCTTATGGGTTTATCTCTTGGGCGGCTTGGCCGTATTGGGAATTTTTTTCTGGTGGAGAAGAAAAAAAAGTTCTGCTATTTTCCTTTGAATTGCTTGGTCCGCGCATCTTTAATGACGCCTTTCCAGTTCATCCCAAAGCCAAAATCGTACACTGAGCCTTCAGAATCCGTATGGCATTTCATGTCCTGCGGCGCATCTTCGGCCTGTTTCTCCACCGTGGTCATATCGGCGGGCATTTGCATCGGCAACAGGCCCGAAGGCGCTGACTTGCCCGACATAATCTCCAGAATGGCCTGGTCCTGTACGCGGAAATTGATCAATATGGCATCGGCTTGTTTTTCGAATTCTCTGAAAACCATAGGATTGTCCATCGTAACCGAGACAATGACCGGTTTGCCTTTCATTTTTTGATACGTGTCGGTCACCATGCCCAAATCCGTGATGTTCCTGGCTTTTACGGTTTTTTCTTTATAACCGCGATTGGTGAATTTTTCCATCGGATCGCCCCCGGCCAGGCTGGTGGCGCGCGCATCGGTGGCCGTATATTCCCCGTATTGCAGGCTGATGGGCACGTAGCCGTTGCCGCCATTGCGGATGTCCGTGGAATCGTAGCCATTGCCGGTGTTCGGATTGTTGATAAACACCAGGGCATAATCGGCCTGGTCGGGATTATCCGTGATCTGGAAGTATTTTTTCACGATGTCGATATTGACCGGATAATCTGTTTTTTCGGGCGTCATTTCCCCCAGGAAATTTCTGCTCGCCGGGGTGAATTTCTTGGGCACGTACACCGTTTTGCCCGTTTTTAATGGCAAGGCCTGGAGTTTGTTTTTGACCATAACGATGGATTTCAATTGCGCTGCGTAGCCTTCGGCCATGAATCCGGGCTTGCCGACCGTACTTTTGGTGTTTTCAATATCCAGATACGGATTTTCGAAAAGCCCCACCCGGAAGATGTTTTTCAGCAAGCGCACCGCCGATTGTTCCATGCGCGCCCGCATCCACGGTTCGCCATGTTCCTGGATACCCATTTGATAGGCTTCAAGAATAGGCGCCGCTTCGTTGTTCCCCCCGAATTGGTCTACGCCCGCCATGAGCACTTTGTAATGCCGTTGCGCGATGCTTAACTGCTCCACGCCATGCGGCTTACCGCCGGTAAAGTTGTCCATCTGCGTTTTATGGCCCGTAATGCCCCAATCGGTGCAGGCCACCCCATCGTAGTGGTATTTTTTGCGCAACAGGTCATTCATAATGTAGGCATCGTAGGCATTGCCGACGTTTTCCTTGTTTTTGGTGTCCTGGTTCCACGAAATAGTGTAGTACGGCATAATGGCCGAAGCCATTTTGGTCTTACCCTTTAGTTTGAACGCGCCCTGGGTAAAGGGAATGAAATGCGTGGCGAACTTGCCGCCCGGATATACCGCGAACTTACCCATGCCAAAATGTGCATCGCGCCCGGCCTCCCCCGAACCGCCCCCGGGCCAGTGCTTGACCATCGCGTTGACGCTGCTATGACCCCAGCCGTCTTTGATTTCCCGGGACCCCGTTGAGGTTTGAAAACCGTCGCAATAGGCTTGCGCCATCGCCGCTGCGAGGACCGGGTTTTCGCCGAAAGTGCCGCTGACCCGGTTCCAGCGCGGGTCGGTGGCGATGTCCACCTGTGGGGAAAGGGCGGTGGCAATGCCCAACGCCCGGTATTCGACAGCAGCAATTTGTCCGAAACGTTCGACTAAGGCAGGGTCGAAAGTGGCGGCCATGCCCAGCGAGCCGGGCCACATCGAAATGCGCCCACCCGCCCCGGCGTTGTACTCCATGGTCGAGACCGTGCCGTGCCGGGGATCGGAGCTGTTGTTGGCCGGAATGCCCAGGTCGATGCTTTCGCAAAAAGCTTGGATGTTGTTGTTCCACAAAGCGGCTGCTTCCGGCGATTGCACCGTGGTCATCAGCACGTGCCGCAGGTTGTCTTTCGACAAAAACGCCATTTGCTGGTCGGTCAACGCTTCTGGTTTGGCCCCGCTTTCGGAGAAGAGTTTGCCCTGATAAGTACCCGCAAAATACCCTGTGCTGCGCGCGGGAATGGACTGATGCCGACTGTACAGCATCAAACCGGCTATTTGCTCAAGGGACAATTTGGAAGCTAAGTCCTTGGCCCGTGCATCGGCGGGTAAACGCCAGTCCTCGTAGCGGTCCAGTTGGCCGTTCCTGTTCAGGTCTTTGAACGATAGGCCGTTGATGGTCAATATTTTAATGCCAGATATGGGCGAGTAGCCTAGGGTTTGCCCCCCTGCGTTTTTTACCAAAACAACGGCGGCGTTCTGGCCATTTGCCGGATGCAATGCCCCGAGGAAAATCAGGGCTAAAAGCGTGTTTCTTACCTTCATCATAAGGTGGAATTTTTTTGAACTGTTTGGTTGCCATGCAACAATTCTCGGTTTAGAAAAAATTTACTATGTAATTCCAACGTGGGTGTCATTCTGAACGCAGTGAAGAATCTGACCGGGGGTAAAACGAGTGTTTCCACCCTTGAGTAGA
>JAYUXG010000627.1:0-2825 GCA_043753125.1 Saprospirales bacterium
TTGGTGCTGCTGGTTGGACAGGCTATTTCGGTGGGGGTGCTTTTATCAGTATTGGTGCCATTGCCCAATTCTCCAGAGCCATTATAGCCCCAAGTCAGGAGGGTGCCATCGTTTTTTAGTGCTATGGCATATTGATGACCCGCCACTACCTGTAGCCAATCATGGTCATTACCTATTTGTATAGGTGTCTTGTGGTCTATAGTGGTGGCATCGCCCAATTGTCCATATACATTCCACCCCCAGGCCCAGAGAGTGCTATCGCTTTTTAAGGCCAAGGTGAAATGAGACCCTACTGCCACCTGTTGCCAATTGGTGGCTGTGCCTATTTTCACCGGGACGTTGTGGTCGGCGATGGTACCATCGCCCAGTTCTCCATACAAATTCAATCCCCAGGCCCAGAGCGTACCGTCGCTTTTTAGGGCTGTGGTGTGATTAAGGCCAGCCTCTACCTCTTGCCAACTACTGAGTGGAGCAATTTGCACCGGGGTATTTTGATGGACATTCGTCCCGTTGCCTACTGCTCCATTGACATTTCCGCCCCAGGCCCAAAGGCTGCCATCATTTTTGATGGCTACGGTATGATGGAACCCTACGTTCACTTGTTGCCAATTATGGGCATTGTCAATTTGTATTGGGACTAGGTGACTTGTATAGGTTCCATCGCCAAGTTGCCCAATGGCGTTTCCGCCCCAGGCCCACAGGCTGCCATCATTTTTAATGGCTACAGTATGGCCAAATCCTGTCACCACCTGTTGCCAATCAGTATCCATGCCTACTTGGGCCGGCGTGTTTCGGCCCGTATTAGTACCATCGCCCAGTTGTCCATCCATGTTTCCTCCCCAAGCCCAAAGAGTACCATCGCTTTTGATCGCTGCGGTATGGAAAATCCCCGCTGCTGCCTGTCGCCAGGTGGTAGACGTCCCTATCTGCACCGGAGATTTTTTATCTGCGTAGGTGCCATCGCCGAGTTGCCCAGCATCATTCAAACCCCAGACCCAAAGGCTGCCATCGCTTTTTATGGACGTGGTGTGCGCAAATCCCGCCGCCACCTGTTGCCAACACTGGGCAGATATGGGTACTATAAATGTGGAAGCAGCTATAATGGTGAGTAGCAATTTCATTTTTGATCTGTTTTTGTCATTTAACGATGGCTAAATGTAGAACCATCCATCCATTAATTGTCTGAAAGCCATAGGGGATATTGGTCAGTGCTGCCCACACCTTCCGTTGGAAGGGGGTGCCTTGCAAGTCCATCGGCAAATCGGAAGAGTGGCGCGTGCCGGTAAAGTACTCGTCCAACTGTTGCATGGCCAATGCAAGCGCAGCTGACCCTTCGACGGTGGGCACCCGGCCCGGCCCGGGTCTTCTTGCGGTCTCCAAAAACAGGATGGACAATAGGCATTGGGCACTGGCGGCTACTTCCAGCGTGCCAATAGGGGAAGAGTAATGGGCGATAAAAGTGGGCATGATGTAGTCGGGCAGCGGAATGGACGATCAAATATAGGTCAGCGTCCTTGCCAACCCACGACGTTTGGCAGGCTTTTTTTGCTGCCCTGTGCAAATTGCCTACCTTTGCCATCCAACCGCCACCAGCGGTATTTACGTCACGCAAACATGAAAAGACTACTCATTCTCCTGCCCCTTTTGGCACTGCTGGCTGGCTGCTCCAACGACTTCGAAGTGACCGCCCCCTGGAAAGAAATTCCAGTGGTCTACGCTATTCTCTCCGCCAAGGACACGGCCCAATACGTGCGCATCGAGAAAGCCTTTCTTGATCCACAGACCAACGCGCTCGAAATCGCCCAGATCGCCGACTCGCTCTACTATCCGGCCGATGCCATCACAGTGTACCTGGAACGCACCAGCAATAACACCCGGGTGCAGCTCACGCGGGTAGACGGCAGCCTGGAAGGTTTTCCGCGCAAGGTCGGCATCTTCGCCACGCAGCCCAATTGGCTTTACAAAATAAAAACCCCGGCCGGGCAAGGCCTGGCCCTGGGGGAGAAGTACCGTTTAGTCATCAAGCGGGCAGATGGCAAGCCCGACATCACGGCGGAGACTACCATCCCCGGCGATTTCCGGTTCACCGTCCCCAATCAGCAGCAGTCGCCGCCCCTGCTCAACTTTTTCAACGACCAGACCACCAGCATCCGTTGGCAAACCGACGTGAACGCTGTCTATTTCAACGCTTACCTGACCATACGGTACCGCGAAGAGGCCCCCAACGGCACCACCTTGGCCCGCCGGACGCTGGTGTGGCCAGCTTTCGTCAATAAGCGCCGCAACGATAATGTGGTTAATGGCAACCTGTACGGCGGCCAGGCCGAAATCAATGGCAATGATTTCTTTCGCTTTTTGGCGGACAGCATCCCTGCGGTGACCAACAATGACCGCTTCCGGTACTTCGAGTTTGCCGAGCTGACCCTGGAGGGCGGTGGTCGGGAAATAGCCGAGTATCTTTCTACGGCCAGTGTGGCTGGCGGCATTACCAGTGCGGAGACCCTTCCCACCTATACCAACATCTCCGAAGGCTTTGGCATCTTCACCGGAAAAAACGAAACAACCTTACAGAACATCAAGATCGAAGGTAAAACGGTGGACGCAATGAACGACAACGCGCTAACCGTCGGGTTAAACTTTCGTTATTGAAGTGGCGAGACGCGAGAAAGAGGAAAGAAATACCAACGGCTTTGCCGACGCTACTGCGCCGGGTTCTTTTGATGAAGGAACCCGGCGTAATTTTTTTGCGGCCAACATGACCACTACTGACCTTTTTTAGCAAAGATTAGAAAAAATTTATACGAGAAACACAGGGTTTTCAAAGG
>JAYUXG010000628.1:0-2825 GCA_043753125.1 Saprospirales bacterium
GGCTGCACGCAAGGCAGCGATTAAAAAGCCCGTTGTCCAATCGGGCAGTAGCGGGCGAAAAAGTTGAAAGGGGTTAAATATTTATTCCTTCAAAAACGCCAAAATCGCTGCATTTACCTGTGCTAGGCGTTTCATGTTTGGTATGTGCGCTACTTCACCAATGACCACCTTTTTAACCAAGGGAATGTCGCAACGCTTTCACTTGCTGCGCCCACATCCGAATGTCCAGCAGACCCCCATGCAGTAATACCAGGGCCGGGCCTTGGCCAGTGGTCATTACTTTTGCAGTGCCTTCTATAAGGTAAAAAAGAGCCTGCATTGCACGAATTCCGACTCCACGTCGTGGCAGGGTACCCTGCTTAGTGCAAATGCGGGCCCTCTTTTTTAAAGTTGGTTGGCCGTAGTAAGTGGACGTTTGGGCGTGTAATAGTTCCCAGCACCTTGCCAATTGGCGTTGTCATAGAGATCCTCCCAAATTCTCCCTATACTTGCCCGCAAATAACCCGCCTCCGTGCAACTCCACACCCGGCCGCCAGTCAAATCCCTGCTTCCTGCCCTGCGCACCCAGAACCTGTCGTGCGACCAGATCGAACGGTTCAAACAGCAGTTCCTGCTGTTGCGCCGCCGCATCGCCGATGTACCCAAGGAGTCGGAAGAACACCTAAAAAACATCGTGGCGGATTTTTTGAAGGAGGGCTGGTATCGCGATACGCAGTACATCAACACCCACGGGCGCAACGACTTGGTAATCCACACCGGCAAAACCGCCAAAGACCCGGTGGGCGTGATCCTCGAGGTGAAGCGGCCCGGCAACCGCGCCGAAATGGTCAGCGTTGCCAAACCCAATAGCAAGGCATTGCATGAACTATTGCTCTACTATTTGCAGGAACGCCAACAAAACGACAACCGCGAGGTCAAACGCCTGGTAATCACCAATATAGAGGAGTGGTATATTTTCGATGCCGCTGATTTTGAAAGGCATATTTACAGCAATACCGGCCTGTTGAAACGCTACGCCGACTGGCATGAAGGCCGACTGGGCGCGGGCAGCACGGACTGGTTTTATAAAGAGATCGCCGCGCCGTTTTTTGAAAAAGAACTGCCGACGCTGGAAAGCACTTATTTCCGACTCGACGATTACGCAGCAGCGGTTGAAAATACCAACCCGACGGACGAGGAGCAACTGCTCGACCTGTACAAAATACTTTCGCCCGAACACCTGCTCAAAAAGCCTTTCGCCAACGACGCTAACTCCCTCAACAAGCAATTCTACGACGAACTGCTCTACATTCTGGGCTTGGAAGAAGTCAAGGAAGGGGGCAAAAAACTCATCCAGCGCGCCCAAAAACGTCGCCACGAAGGCAGCCTGCTCGAAAATACGCTGCACAAACTGGAGGTAACCGGCAAATGGCGCAAGGCACCCGACCTCGCCCATTTCGGCGACAAGGAGGCCGATGCGCGGTTCAGCATTGCCCTCGAACTGGCTATTACCTGGCTCAACCGCATTCTTTTTCTCAAACTCCTGGAAGCCCAACTCAAACGCTGGAAACCCGCCGACGCCCTCAGTACTTTCCTGACAGCAGATTTCATCCGGGACTTCGACGACCTGTCGCAGCTCTTCTTTGAGGTACTCAATCGCCCGCCGGACCAACGCAAGCCCAGCATCCAGCAACGCTACGGCAACCTGCCTTACCTGAACAGCAGCCTCTTCGAGCTGACGGTGCTGGAAGACGCCATTTTCAGCGTGGAAAGCCTCGACGACCGCGCCGAACTGCCGCTGGCTCCCCACTCCGTGGTCCGCGACCCCACCGGCAAAAAACAGCTGCTCACGCTGCACTACCTCTTCGCTTTCCTGGAGGCCTACGACTTCAGCAGCGACAGCAAAGCCCGCATCCAGGCCGACAACCGCGCCGTGATCAACGCCGCCGTGCTGGGCCTCATCTTCGAGAAAATCAACGGCTACCGTGACGGCTCTTTCTTCACGCCGGGCTTCATCACTATGTATATGTGCCGCGAAACGCTGCGCCGGGCCGTACTCCAAAAGTTCAATGCCCGCTACGAATGGGCGGCGGCCACCTTCGATGACCTCCACAACTTACTGAATTACAGCAAAGTAGGCGAATACAACGACCTCATCAATTCGCTGCGCATCTGCGACCCGGCGGTCGGCTCCGGCCACTTCCTGGTGAGTGCGCTCAACGAACTCATCGCCCTCAAAAGCGACCTCGGCATCCTGTGCGACCGGCAGGGCAAGCGACTGCGCGAGCTGCGGGCCGTGGTGGGCAACGACGACCTGATCCTGACCGACCCGGAGACTGACCGGCCCATAGAGTACCGGCCCGGCGTAGCCGCCTCGCAACGCGTGCAGGAAGCCTTGTTCCAGGAAAAACAGACGCTCATCGAAAACTGCCTGTTTGGCGTGGACATCAATCCCAAGTCGGTGATGATCTGTCAGTTGCGCCTCTGGGTCGAACTGCTGAAACACGCCTACTACGTGGTACCGGCGGGTTCAGCCGCCCAAGCCCAGGACAGCCGCTTAGAGACCCTGCCCAACATCGACATCAACATCAAGACCGGCAACTCGCTCATCAGCCGCTTTGCGCTGGACGAGGACTTGTCGGACGTGTTCAAAAAGCAGAAATTCAGTCGGCAAATCTATCTGGATGCCGTAAAAGCCTACAAGAATGCCCGCGACAAGGCTGGCAAGGAAGAACTGCGCGACTTCATCCGGCGCATCAAAGACGAGTTCCGGCAGACCGTGCTGAACCGCAACCCCTTCGCCAAACGCCTCTCCAAACTGCGCGGCGAACTGGTGCTGCTCGACA
>JAYUXG010000629.1:0-2822 GCA_043753125.1 Saprospirales bacterium
ATTTCCTCCAACCATGCCGCTGCCTCCTCCGTGGGTTCTTCCAACAAGGCATCCAGCTCCTGCAGAAAATCCTCTGGCTCCCAATCCTTGCCCTTGGCCCAGCGTTTCAGTTCCAGTACGCCCAAGGCACAACGGTCTACGAACACGCAGCGCTCGCACCAGCGGTCGCAGTAGTTATGTACGCCGGAGATAATGTGTTCCTTGGCCATGCTTCTATGGTGATTTTGGTAAAATGTAGGCATGAAGGTAAAAGTCTAACCGTTTCTTTTCAAATTCGCCATTGAAAAAGCCCGTCCTTGAAAAAATAAACGCCCCAGCCAAGAACCATCGGGCCAAAAATATACACAAAAAATTGATAGTCAATTAGTTAAACTACCAATAAATAATAACTGACAACCAGTAACCACCTCCAGTATGATAAAGCAAAAAATACGCATGGGCATGGTCGGTGGCGGCATCGGTGCCTTCATCGGCAGTGTACACCGCATGGCCGCCGCCCTGGATGGCGAGATCGAACTCGTCTGCGGCGCATTCAGCAGCAACCCGGAAAAATCCCGCGCTTCGGCGGCCCAGTTGAGTCTTCCGGCGGAGCGCAGCTACGCCACCTTCGAGGAGATGATCGAGCGTGAAAAAAACCTGCCAGCAGAACACCGTATGCAGTGCGTAAGCGTTGTGACCCCCAACCATGTGCATTTTGCTCCGGCCAAAATGGCCCTTGAAAACGGCTTCCACGTTATCTGCGACAAACCATTGGCGTTCAATATGGAAGAAGCATTGGCCTTGGAAAAACTGGTCGGCGAGACTGGTCTCGTCTTCGCGCTCACCCATAACTACACCGGCTATCCAATGGTCAAGCAGGCCCGCCAGATGATCCGGCATGGCGAGATCGGCAAAATCCGCAAAGTGGTGGTGGAATATCCACAGGGCTGGCTAAGTACCAACGTGGAGCAACATGGCCATAAACAGGCCGCCTGGCGTACCGACCCGGCCCGCAGCGGTATTGCCGGGGCCATGGGCGATATTGGCACCCACGCCGAGAACCTGGCCGAGTACATTACTGGACTGAAAATCACCGAGCTGTGCGCCGACCTCAGCATCTTCGTGCCGGGCCGCCAACTGGACGATGATGGCAATGTGCTGCTGCATTTCGACAATGGTGCGAAGGGCATCCTTCACGCCAGTCAGATCGCTGCCGGGGAAGAAAACAACCTCAACATCCGCGTATATGGTGAAAAAGGGGGCCTCGAATGGCGGCAAATGGAACCCACTACCTTAGTGGCGAAATGGCTGGACCGCCCCACCCAACTCTATCGCCCCGGCGTGGGCACCCTCTACCCGGAGGCCGTGGCCCATATCCGTATCGGGGCACCGGGCCACCCCGAAGGCTACCTGGAAGCCTTTGCCAACATTTATCGCAATTTTGCGCTGACCGTGCGCGCACGCTTGGAGGGCCGCCTTCCCGATCCATTGTACGCCGATTTTCCGTCGGTGCAGGATGGTGTGCGCGGTATGCACTTTGTGGAAAAAGTGGTGGAGAGCGGGAAGAGCGAGCGGAAGTGGGTGGCGGTGTGAGTGACCAGTAGCAAAGATGAAAAAGGAAACCCAAACCAATGAAGAGGGTTATATTTGTGTTTGTCCCTTTTGAGCAACAATAATGTAAAAGTATGAAAATCAAACGAATATCCTATCAAGACACCTACTGGGAGCTGGAAAACTTAGAATTGGGCAATGTGAATTTACTGGTCAGCAGAAATGCAACCGGCAAATCGCGCACGCTGTCCACTATTGATTTGTTAGTCAAAATGATTACACAGAAAAGAGATTTGAAATGGGGAGCGAAATGGCATATTACTTTTGAGAATAGCCGGTTAGAGGAAGTTGTTTATGAGTTCAAGACCAGTTCGCTGAAGCATGGGGTGAATGGGGAAAAAATGACGGTTGGCAACGAAGAGGTCTTGAGACGTAGTAGTTATGACAAGGCTATGGTTCGTTCGACAATGACTGGAGTGTTTGATCGGTTTTTCCCGCCAGTCGACAAGTTGGCTCTGCATATCCGGCGCGATGTGATAGAGTATCCCTTCTTCGAAGAAGTAGCATCTTGGGCGGAAAATTCTTTTGGTTTCAAGTTTGGAAACATTAGCCCACTTGCCCTACTTAATCTACAGGAATATGATTTGTTGACTACTGTAGAAAAAATTCCACTCTTGTTAAAATCATTGCATACAGATAATATACAACACATTCTACAAGATTTCAACAGTCTTGGCTATGATATATCTGGTATTTCGCTGCGAGATCGTGGAGATGAATTACCCTTGATTTTCGTCAAAGAAAAAGCACTCGACAAAGCGATTCCTCATTACAAGCTTTCACAAGGGATGTTTCGCTCGCTGGCTTTGATTACATTTCTAGAATATCTGACTACTAATCAAAAACCGCAGACGGTTATTATTGACGATCTGTGTGAAGGCTTGGATTACGAGAAAGCCACCAAACTTGGCAAATTGGTTTTTCAAAAATGCGCCGATGCAGGCATCCAATTAATTGCTACTTCAAACGATAGTTTCCTGATGGATGTAGTTGACATTGAAAATTGGAATGTCCTTTACCGCACTGGAAAAACCGTCCGGGCCATCAACAACCGAAATCATCCAGAATTGATCAATAAATTTCGCTTTACTGGTCTCTCGAATTTTGATTTCTTTTCGTCTGATTTCCTCCAAACAATGGTTCGTAAAGAAATCGGGTATCCGATTTTATTTAATAGGAATAAAGAAGGGCAAAAGTTTAGGTTTGTGGTGCGAACTACAAACAACTTCTGC